>DATNJO010000815.1:0-3992 GCA_035603895.1 Pyrinomonadaceae bacterium | reverse complement strand
ACACAAGATGTGGATAGTTTCGCGCAGCGGCGACAATCTTAGTTCTCTTGAAATCGGCCTCTAGAGCGTAATCGCACCCTGACTTATATATTCGCTAGCGTCGACAGCGGTGGCGTTTTTAGACCAAACACTTCGGGGTTTTCGCCGATGATGGCTGCGGCGAGGAAACTTGGAACGTAGCCCTGAGTCTCTTTTCGAAAACCTTCGTCGAGTGCTTCCCTGTTTGCAAACAATGTCCAGAAATTTCTGGCGTAGTTCTCCGTGCCGCGGAGCTGGCGCAGACTGTCGCGCACCCATTCCGCGCCGCGGTTGTAACTGAGCAGGACCAGCGTCACGCTTTGTGAATCTTCGCCGAGCTCGGCCATTCGATCGGCGATGTAGTGAGCCGCAACGGGCGTCATCTTCTCCGGGTCGCACATCTCCGCACGCGAAAGACCATAGTTTTGCGCCGTCGACGGCAGGAATTGATATAGGCCCTTTGCTCCGAAAGGACTCTCAGAACAGGGCCAGTATGCCGATTCAATTACCGGTAGATAGATCCCGATGATCACCGGAACTTTACGCGCGGCGAACGAACGTGCAATCATCGGAACGAACGGTGGCGCGCGTTCATAAACCGCAATCATACTGCCAGAGTCTTGATCCGGTGGTCCGTTCATTCTCGATGCATAGCGATCGACGTAGGCTTTGATATAACGCACCGCATTCTCGTCAAGCTTCACAGGACGTTCGCCCATCATGCTTGAGATACGCTGTTCCTGCTCCGCAACGAATTGCAAACGTTCGGATTCGCTCATTTGCGAATAGAGTTTCACTGGCCGGGCTGCTGGAGTACTCGTGACATCAGACTGATTCAACCTCACAGATCGTCTGTAAAGAACAGTTGCAGTAATCGCGATCGCCAATAACACCAATACGGCAGCAAGCGAAACGAAGCGCGGCGACAAGCGTGCGGTTAAACTACTGGGGCGACGTTCAATCGCCGGTTCGACTTTACCGGCGAGTTGTTCGCGAGCAGTTCTCAAATCCGCCAGCAACTCGCTGACTGTGCGATAACGCCCCGCGATCTCTTTGCACAAACACTTGTCGACTATTGACTGCAACAGCGGCGCTGCTTGAATCTGCTGATTCGCGACCTCAGACAATCGCGCAGGTTCGCGGTCGAGGATTGCCACCATCGTGTCCATACGCGTGGCGCCGTTGAACGGCAACCGCCCCGCCAGCATTTCATAAAGCACAACGCCGAGACTCCAAATGTCGGTGCGCTCGTCAACTGAAAGTCCACGCGCCTGCTCGGGCGACATGTAGTTAACCGTTCCCAAAACAAGACCCGTTTCAGTCTGTGTTTCGCGGCCGGTGGTGTTGTGCGAATCGTCTGGAGTCTCCAACAGTTTGGCAATGCCGAAGTCGAGAATCTTGAGCAAGCCATCCTGGCGACGCATGATGTTTTCGGGTTTGATGTCGCGATGCACGATGCCCGCAGCGTGCGCTACCGCCAGTGCTGAGGCTACCTGATAGACACAGTCGAGGGTCTCCTCGAGAGACAACGACTGCTCTCTCATCAACTCGCCGATAGTCTTTCCGTCAATAAATTCCGTCGCGATGAAATAAACGCCATCGCTTTCGCCGACTTCGTAAATCGTGAGTATGTTTGGGTGATTCAATGCCGAAGCAGCACGCGCTTCGCTTTGGAAACGGCGCAAGCGCGCCGCGTCGGAAGCGAAATAAACGGGCAGCAGTTTCAGCGCGACCAGCCGGCTGAGTCTCCTATCATGGGCCAAATAGACTTCGCCCATTCCTCCCGCGCCGAGACGTTCGATGATCCTGTATGGACCAATCTCGCGACCAGCTTCAGCGCTCAACAAAACATACGCATCACGTGCGATCGCTGGTTGCTCGATGAAATCGCCAGCTTCTTCGTAAGCGGCGATCAGAGTCGTGGCCTCGGTTCTCAATTCTTCGTCACCGACGCAGACGTCTTCGATGAACGAGACGCGCTCGAACGGCGGACGATCCAGTGCGTCCTGCAAGACGGTTTCAATCTCTTGCCATCGTTCGGCTTTCATTCTGTTTCCTTCAGGCGCCGGTAGAGCCACGCTTTCGCGGCACGCCAATCACGCCGCACGGTCATTAGTGAAATGTTCAACGTCTCCGCTGTTTCTTCGAGACTGAGCCCGCCGAAGTAACGCAGTTCGACCACGCGGCTCTTGCGCTCATCGAGTTGCGCTAGTTCGTCCAGTGCTTCTTCCAACGCGATCAGCTCAGCGGCTCGCTCCATCGACATCGCCTCAGCCTCTTCGATCGAAACCTGTCGCGCTTCGCCGCCGTGTTTCGCGTAACGCCGTCGCCGCGCGTGGTCGATCAAAATGTGACGCATCACGCGCGCGGTCACTCCAAAGAAGTGCGCGCGGTTTTGCCAAACCACTTTCTGATCGGCTAAACGAAGATACGCTTCGTTCACAAGCGCGCTCGTTTGTAGCGTGTGACCGTCGCGTTCGCGTTGGACGTATCGGTGCGCGATCCGTCGCAGTTGGTCGTAAACCAACGGCATCAAACGGTCTAGCGCAGCCTGATCGCCCTCACGCCATTCGACGAGCAAACCGGTCAGCGTCTTCATTCGCGTTGAATTCTAGCATCAATAGAGGCGAAAGTTTTTTGTTCGGGCATGAACACTTTCGCCGTGTTTTCTCGCTTACCGGTGCACGATGAACAGTTTCTTCGCCGTTCCTCGCTTAATATGTGGAGGACAGAAACACTATGAAGACTAAAGCAGCCCTTATATCGCTGGCGAGTGTGGTGGTGTTGGCATTGAATGCCCTGCACGTCAGCGGCCAGACCGTTCCACCGGGGAAACAATACGTTGACATGTCGCGCGCCGAGCGACTTGTGTTTGTCGGCGAACAAGCGCGGCGTATCGCGCGTGAGATGTCGGGAAGCGAATACGAATTCACGGCAGACTTTGAGAAGGACATTCTGAAGGCTCTGACGCAATATGCAGAGCGACTCGGCAAGACCGATAAGGAACGTGGCGGCAAATCTGACTTGCGTCCGACGTTAGAGCGCGGCCAAACTCAAGCTCCGATGCTGAACGCGGCATTCAGGGCGCGCAATGTCTCGCCGTTGTTCGGCCTCTACCTGCCGTTTATTGAATCCGAATACAAGAACCTCGACTCGCCGAGCCCGATGGGAGCACTTGGTATGTTTCAGTTTCTTCCTTCGACGGGTGAACGCTACGGTCTTTCAGTCGATGAATTACTGGACGTGGGAAAATCTGCTGACGCCGCCGCTCGCTACATTACGGACAGCATGAAAGTATTCGCGAACGATCCCATGAAAGAGGCCCTCGCGGTGTTGGCTTACAATCGCGGTGCTGACAAAACCGCTCGCGATTTGAAAGTCCTGCTCAACGAACAGAACAAACGATGCAGTATCTGTGCGTTGACGGCCGACCGCAGCAAGCTCGACGAAACGTTTAAACGCGAGAGTGTCTTTTACGTACCGCTTTTCTTTGCCGCCGCGATCATCGGTGAGAATCCGCAGGTGTTCGGCGTCCAGATGCAACCGCTCTCGACTTACTAATCTGGTTAGCCACAAAGAGGCACAAGAAGCACAAAAAGCACAAGAGTTTTAACTCCGGTTTGTGCCTCTTGTGCTTCTTGTGCTTCTTTGTGGCTTCAGATGCTATAGTCGCTCGTCTCGAGCTGATGAAGAGCTATCGTAAAGAACTGTGGTTCAACGTGCCGACGCGGCGTGCGTTCATCAACATCACGCCGCAGGTTGAGGAATGCCTGCGCGAGAGTGGAGTCGTTGAGGGATTGGTATTGGTGAATGCGATGCACATCACCGCCTCCGTGTTCATCAACGACGACGAAAGCGGCCTACATCACGACTACGAAACCTGGCTCGAACAACTCGCCCCACACGAACCCATCAGCCAATACCACCACAACAAAACCGGCGAAGACAACGCCGACGCGCATATCAAACGCCAG
>DATNJO010000814.1:0-10795 GCA_035603895.1 Pyrinomonadaceae bacterium | reverse complement strand
GTCGATGCTTCTGTCGAAATTATTGGCGGTGGGACCGCGCGACAGGTCCAGCAACTGGTCGCGGGTCATCACGCGTTGCGGCCGTTCGGCCAGCGCCAGAAGCAGGTCGAATTCACCGGCCCGCAGCGCGACCAACGCATTGTTTGGTGAAAAGAGCTGGCGTTGGGCCACGTTGAGACGCCAGCCATTAAACTCCAGTACGCGTTTTGTTTCGGGAGGCGTGCCGTTCGCCGGGGCGCCGGCACGGCGCAGCACCGCGCGAATACGTGCCAATAATTCGCGCGGATTGGCCACCTTCGGCAGATAATCATCCGCGCCCATCTCCAGTCCGAGGACTTTGTCGACGACGTCGTCCTTGGCTGTGAGCATAAGTATTGGCAAGTAGCCGACCTTTTCCCTGAGTTCCTTACAAACTGCGAGGCCGTCCATCTTCGGCAGCATTAGATCGAGAACCACCGCATCGGGCGGGTCGTCTAAAGCGGCCTTTACGCCGTTGAGACCGTCTTCGACAGTCCGCACGTTGTAACCGGCGCGCGAGAAATACTCGCTGATTGCGGTCGAGATGTTTTCATCGTCCTCGACTACCAGTAGCGAGACCTTGCGTTCGCCTGAGTCGGGTACAGGGAAGTTATCTTTTGCGATTTTCTGTCTGTCAGTAGCTGTAGCCATCAGAATAGTTAGTCGATCTGAACTGACAGGAGGCTCAGAGGGTAAGCACCATCGGGGTCTTTTGGCGCAACTCGGTTCGGGGAGGATAGTACAGGAGAATTGCCCGGGTGTTCAAGCCCAAACTACACGCTACCGTTCCGAAACTGTCCACCCGTGAACAGCCCGCACGATCTCTGCTATGATCTCGCAAAACTTTCAACCCTATTAATAAGGACCAGAACCATGACACCCGAAGAACGCAACGCCCTCATTAAACAGTATGCTTCCGGCTATGATGAAGTAACAAACGCACTCAACAACTTTCCGGCGGAGAGTTTAGCCGCGCATCCGATTCCCGGCAAGTGGAGCGCGAGAGAGATTGTTCATCATCTAGGCGACAGCGAAACGACTTCGGCAGTCAGAATTAGAAGACTGCTCTGCGAAGACCAGCCGTTGATTCATGGTTACGACCAGGATGAGTTTGCCAAACGGCTGCGCTACAACGAACGCGACATGGGGCCGGCGCTGGAAGCGTTTCGCTCAGCGCGCGCAACGACAGCGCAGTTGTTGCCCTTGATGTCCGAAGAAGATTGGCAACGTGCGGGAACGCATACTGAGAACGGACGTTACAGTGCTGAAGACTGGCTACGCATCTACGCCGATCACGCGCACAATCATGCGGCACAAATTCGTCGCTTGCGCGACGCACTCAACAGTTGACAGGATTTACAAGGTTAACAAGATGAGAAGTCAGTAGCCGGGACCACGGCTCACTCCTTCTTTACACCATCTTGTCAATTCTGTAATCCTGTCTAACACTTAAATCATTGCATATCTTGACAAAGTTTTTTCTCGCGAGCACAATCCGACTCGTCTCTTACAAAAGTAAATCTTCGCTGCTCGGAGGGCAGCTAACGACATGAGTGCTGCCACTCTGCTGCAAACATCTCTTTCTGATCTCAAGCTCGTAAGGCGTGGAAAAGTCCGCGACGTGTACGAAGTAGACGACGATAGTTTGCTGATCGTCGCGACCGATCGCATTTCTGCGTTTGACTGTATTCTCCCGACGCCGATTCAACGTAAAGGCGAAGTGTTGACCGCGCTTTCGGAGTTTTGGTTCGAGAAGCTCGGACACGTTGTTGCGAATCATCAGATCACGGCGAAGATTGAAGAGATGCCGGAGGTTGTGCAGCGTCACGCACAGACGCTTAAGGGACGCGCGATGCTGGTGCGTCGTGCGGAAGTGTTTCCGGTTGAGTGTGTCGTGCGTGGTTATCTGGTTGGTTCAGGTTGGAAGGATTACTTGCGCACTGGTGAAGTGTGTGGTCACAAGTTGCCGGTTGGATTGCAGGAGTCGGCGAAGTTGCCGGAGCCGTTGTTCACACCTTCTACTAAAGCCGAAGTGGGACACGATGAGAACATCACCGAAGATCAGGTGCGCGAGTTGATCGGCGAGGACCGAACTGCGCAGCTTCGCGACACGTCGTTGCGTCTTTATACCGAAGCTCACGAGTACGCGCGTCAGCGGCAGATCATCATTGCGGACACGAAGTTTGAGTTTGGCGTGGATAAGAATGGTGAACTGCTTTTGATCGATGAAGTGTTGACGCCGGATTCCTCACGGTTCTGGCCGGCCGATGAATACCAGCCGGGCCGTTCGCAGCCATCGTTTGATAAGCAGTTTGTGCGCGACTATCTCGAGACTCTCGACTGGGACAAGAAACCACCCGCGCCCGAGATTCCGCCGGAGGTCGCCGCCGCCACCACTGCTCGCTATCTCGAAGCGTACCGACTACTTACCGGAAAAGAACTGTAACTGTCTCAGCGAGCGACTCACCCACCGTCGCCGCTGTTCTTTCAGTGATTCACAGGCACGTCGTCCGCGATTGAAGGATGCGTGCTGTCGGAGATTGAATCATGCGTGCGCGGCTTGAAACCTTGATCGACGAAATGCTGGAAGGCCAGATCCTCCTCGACGAGGCTCTTTCGGAGTTCGAAAAGCTCTACATCAAGAAGGCCCTCGCCAAAAACAAGCAGCACCTCTCAAAAACCGCGGTCATCCTGGGCATCCATCGCAACACCCTCGCCAAGCGCGTCGCCCTCTACGATCGCCAGGACCGCAACGGCACCCGCCCCAAACGTGCGACAAGGTGAGGCGTTCGAACGTAAACGCAACGAATTGGATGTTAACGCCTTCGGCGTTCAAACTGGGTCGTCGTGGAACAGCGCACCCGCGCCGTCGTTGCGTTGGGTTTTAGATCTTTCTGCTATTGATCCAAGTCCCCTTCCCCGGTCGCGCACAATTGCGAGCTCATCGTAAGCTGCAAGGTCACCGACCCGATAACTATCGCTCGACCCGTTGACATCCACCCGGCTCTCGCTCTATCCTTAGCACTCTCAAATACAGAGTGCTAGTTATACATCCTAAATTCACCAAATTTCTCGACCAGTTGAAAGGAGATTCCAGGTTATGGCTACGAATATCAGGCCTCTTCATGACCGCGTAATTGTGCGCCGGATCGAGGAGGGCGAGCAGATTCGGGGAGGGATCATTATCCCTGACACTGCCAAGGAAAAGCCCCAGGAAGGCGAAGTCATTGCTGTCGGCGAAGGCAAATATAAAGATGACGGCACCCGTCAGACCCTCGACGTGAAGGTCGGCGATCGCGTTCTCTTCGGCAAGTACAGCGGTTCCGAAATCAAGATCGACGGCGACGAGTACTTGATCATGCGTGAGGATGAGATCCTCGGCATCCTCGAGCGCGCCGGCGCTGCCTCGGGCGGAAAGAAAGGCGGCAAGTAGTCTGAAGAAGACGACTACGAGACCGCAACAAAGACAGACAAGAATGTCTGTCCTACTCAAATCTAAGCAGGAGAAGATAGAGAAATGGCTAAGCAAGTAATCCACGGTGAGGACTCGCGGGCAGCGATCTTGCGCGGAATCAACCAGCTCGCCGACGCTGTCAAGATCACCCTCGGCCCGAAAGGCCGAAACGTGGTGATCGACAAGAAGTTTGGCTCACCCACAATCACTAAAGACGGCGTTACCGTCGCAAAAGAGATCGAACTCAAAGATGCTTTGGAAAACATGGGCGCCCAGATGGTGCGCGAAGTCGCTTCCAAAACGTCTGACGTTGCCGGCGACGGCACCACCACCGCGACGGTTCTTGCCCAGGCGATCTTTCGCGAAGGCGTGAAGACCGTTGCGGCCGGCGCGAATCCAATGGCCCTCAAGCGCGGCATCGACAAGGCCGTCGAACGCGCGACTGAAGAGATCAGGCGTCTCTCGAAGCCCGTCAAGGGCGATGCGATCGCCCAGGTCGGAACTGTTTCCGCCAACGGCGACACGACCATCGGCAACATCATCGCCGAAGCGATGAACAAAGTCGGTAAAGACGGTGTGATCACCGTTGAAGAATCGAAGACGATGGAAACGTCTCTCGAAGTTGTCGAAGGAATGCAGTTTGACCGCGGCTATCTCAGCCCCTACTTCGTCACCGATCCCGAGCGCATGGAAGCAGTGCTCGACAATCCACTGATCCTCATCAACGAAAAGAAGATCAGCTCGATGAAAGATCTGCTGCCGTTGCTGGAGCAGGTCGCGAAGATGGGCAAGCCGATGTTGATCATCGCCGAGGACGTCGAAGGAGAAGCCCTCGCAACGTTGGTGGTTAACAAACTGCGCGGCACGTTGAACGTCGCAGCCGTGAAGGCTCCGGGCTTTGGCGATCGTCGCAAGGCGATGCTCGAAGACATCGCGATTCTCACCGGTGGCAAGGTCATCAGTGAGGACCTCGGTATCAAACTCGAGAACGTCAAACTCGAAGACCTCGGACGCGCCAAGAAGATCACGATCGACAAAGACAACACCACGATCGTCGAAGGCGCCGGCAAGCAGTCAGACATCGAAGGCCGCGTCAAAACTCTGCGCGCGCAGATCGAAGACACTACTTCCGACTACGATCGCGAGAAACTCCAGGAGCGTCTCGCCAAACTCGTCGGCGGTGTCGCAGTGATCAAAGTCGGTGCTGCAACCGAGACCGAGATGAAAGAGAAGAAGGCACGTGTTGAGGATGCGATGCATGCTACGCGCGCCGCGGTCGAGGAAGGCATTGTTCCGGGTGGCGGCGTCGCGCTGGTACGCGCAGCCAAGGCACTCGAGAAATACTCGATCAACAAAGAAGGCGAAGGCGATCCAGACGAGCAGATCGGCGTGAACATCGTCCGTCGTGCGTTGGAAGAGCCACTGCGTCAGATCGTTCAGAACGCTGGTAAGGAAGGCGCTGTTGTCGTCGAGCGCGTTCGTACCGAGAAGAACGAGAACATCGGCTTCAACGCAGCTACCGAAACGTTTGAGGATCTTGTGAAGGCGGGCGTTATCGATCCAGCCAAGGTGACTCGCACCGCACTTCAGAACGCGGCTTCGATCGCCGGCTTGATGCTGACGACTGAAGCGATGGTTTCTGAGATTCCCGAAGACGAGAAGGGCGGCGGTTCCGGAATGCCGGGCGGTATGGGCGGCATGAGCGGAATGGGCATGTAAGCCACACATTCCACAGACGAACACGGACTACATAACTAGTTCTTTGTAGTCCGTGTTCTCCGTGGAAGACACATCTTCCTCCGGCAATACATCTTCCAGAATTTCTTCCAACAACTTCGCAGACATATTGAGTGCGGTCACTAGCGGGTGCAGCGAATTGTTTTCGCTGGCGCAGTCTTTCGCAATGTCCTGCGCGAAAGCCAACGCGATGTAAGCTCTAGCCAATCGGCGTCCGTCAACGTCAGTAGGAAAGATCATCTTCATTTTAGAAATTTAGAAAAGCCCGGATAAAAACTGACAAAGCGATCGCGCCGCCGCAAAGTGTCAATCCCCACTCGACGAATGGGTTTCGACCAAACACGCGCCGGCAGATCACCATTCCACTCTTCCAACCATCAAGCTGATAGAACGGCACGAGATTTCCGATCGCAAGTGCGAGATTAAGAGTGCTAAAGAGCGTGCCCCACGTTAGGACACAAAGAACCAGGTTCATGCCAATGCCCGCGCCGAGTACAAACAACTGTTGGAACAACGGGCGTGTTTGCAACACGATCATATCCATTTGAATGTACGCGCCCACCGGTAAAGCACGCAGTTGATAATCGACATCACTGACGCGAACACCACAAAGCTTCGGTCCCCAACCCAGTCCTGCTTGTTTGATCGGCACGCCGCAAATACGTGCCGCAAAGAAGTGACCCAACTCGTGAAGCACGAGTGCGGCGATGAAGCCGACGATAGCGTTAACAATTGTTGTCATGTGTACGCAGTAGTACTGACAGTTTTGCTTCGAGTTGATGCAATAGGTCGATATCTGTTTTAACGAGTTGCAAATGTTCGCGGGCGTCAAGGATCAAGTAGACGAGAGCGGATGTCACGACGATAGCTTCCAGCACTCCCACGCCACGATCGAACCAGGCGAGAAGTAAAAACACGAATGTCAGTGCTGACAGGTAAAGCCTGATCGCCACGATGTTCTCCACGACTTGTCTCTGTATCGAGATAGATAGATGTAATGTTCACCACATTCCAGTCAATAAAGGTGTAAACACAAAATTGAAAAGTCGTCCCGATTCTAGAAAGCGAGTCCAAACAATGGACAAAGCTTTTGTTGCCCAACATTCTCAACGGTGTTTAGTAGTTGAGTTTGTTGGGAAATGGACCACTGCGATGCAGTGGCCCTTGAGTTGCGAAGGACGCGCTCGGATCAACGTCAGCAATATGGACTGTTCGAGTTAGCAATCGCTTCGAGCTTTACCCAAAACCGCAAGGTCTCGCTCGGTCCAGGAATTAATCAATACAAACAAACCCGTAGCTTGGACTCTTTACCAGCAAGGTTCCAGGCAAGGCGAAAAGCACCCTCTCAGATGGAACGTATTCGGAAGAGTAGTTTCTTTAGGTGTTTTGTAATTCCAGCTTGAAAGGAGTGCTCCTAGAGGCTACCCCGACCAGGAAGCTCCCAGAAGCCCCGCGGTCAGGGAAGTTTTTCCTTTAGGAGTTTGTTGATTAATGCCCCTCGCTACTCCCCCCGTCTTTGACGGTTGGGCTAATACCCAAACGAGTCGCCGAGACCGTCCGGTCACGAAAACGCTCGAGCCGGAAGCTCCCGAACCTACAAGCAGTCACCGAACTCCCACGTTGGTGGGCCAATCGCCCGTCATGCGGAAACTGTTTTCCGTAATCGAGCGCGTCGCTCCCACCGATGCTTCCGTTTTAATCACTGGTGCAACCGGCACCGGCAAAGAACTCGCCGCACGCGCGATTCACAACATGAGTCCGCGATATGATGAAGCGTTTGTCGACATCAACTGTTCCGCAATTCCCGAAACATTGATCGAGGCCGAGCTGTTCGGTCATCAGCGTGGCACTTTCACAGGTGCACATGAGAACCGCAGTGGTCTCTTTGAGAAAGCATCAGGCGGCACACTCTTTCTCGACGAAGTTGATGCATTGAATCTTTCAGCGCAGGCGAAGCTGTTGCGTGTATTGCAGGAGCGCACGGTGCGCCGCATCGGTGCGCGTGCAAACATCGCGATCGACGTGCGCATCATCTCGGCCACCAACTGCAATCTCGCGGAGGCAGTTGCAGCCGGCCGTTTCCGTCCCGATCTCTATTACCGTTTGCGAGTGCTGCCATTGCACTTACCCGAACTGTGCACTCGCGCCGGTGATGTTCCACTGCTCGTCGATCATTTTTTGCGAATGAAGGCTGAACGTCAGGGCCGCAGTTCAGTGCCGCGCTTTACTCCCGAAGCGATGCACACTTTGAACGAGTATCCCTGGCCGGGCAACGTTCGCGAACTCGAGAATGTGATCGAGTATGCACTCGCACTCGGTCTCGAAGACGAGTTGGGTGTGATGGATCTGCCGCCGGAGATCGTGAGTGAGCATCGGCAACAGAGTGCTGATAGCTTCCGGCAAGTGCTTCAGGCTTACATGAACGACTCGGTGCCGCTCGCCGAAGTTGAGAAGCGCTACATTCTTTCGGTATTGCAGCAGTTTGGCGGAAACCAGGTCCGCGCCGCGGCAGCCCTGGGGATCGATCGCAGCAAGCTTTATCGCCGGCTCAAGCAGTATGGCGTGATGGCGGTGCGGTTCCTCCAGGAGGAAGATCTGAACGGACTGCAACTGCTGTCAGGTAATGAAGTGATAGAGGTCAATAGCACCAGGCATTGACTCTATTGAAAATCCGCAACACCGACGACTGCTCGCCAGCGAGCAGTTGTGTCAATCTGCGCAGCATCAAGACGTGAGTCTTATTGAAAATCTCAGTCTCTTTTCGAGGCATATCTGTTGCTAATGCGTTTTGAATAAGCGCCTCGACCCGAGAAGCAATCATGAGATCGTTTCGTTGCTTGCTCATCGCAATAGCCCTTCCAATAATTTGCAGCACGGTGCAAGCGCAGACGGAGAACTATCCAGGGCTTTTGCGGAACAACGACATACTCTTGATGGTTCAAGACAAGGTCGAGCCCGAGATAATCGTTACGAAGATTCTGACCTCGCCGTGCAATTTCGATGTCTTCCCGCCCGTGTTGCGTGATTTGCGGCGACGCGGTGTTCCCGAGGAAGTGTTGCGCGCGATGAGAGCGGCTCCGAATGGCCCGCCGTCGCTGGCTGATGTTGATTCCAGTGTGACGCCTGCGGCCCGCATCCAGATTCCTGCGGGCACAGTCGTTGAAGTGGAAACACTGAAAGAAACGTCTTCGGCAAAGGCTAAAGAAGGCGACGCCATAACATTTCTCGCGAAGCGTCGTGTCTTTGTTAACAACATGTTGGTAGTCGAACGAGGCGCAATTGCCAGGGCGCGCGTTATCAAAGTCAGGAATGCGAAACCGCTGGGCCGTGCAGGCATGTTGGCATGGGAGATGGAATACATAGTCGGTGTTGATGGAACACGTATTCCGATCTCTTTGAGCGGAAAGCAGAAGGGCGCCAATAGAACTGCGGCGCTGGCAGGCGGCGCAGTAGCAACTGGAGCCCTGATCTTCCCTTACTCGTCTCCTGCGGCGTTGATATGGGGATTGAAGAAGGGTGATGAGGCAGTGCTTCGTGGCAGCAAAGTGTTTGCCGCGAGCGTACATACTAAAACCGAACTAGCAGGCATCCAGCCCCGACAGGGCGGCGTGGTCTATCGCGATAGAGATACCGTGAAAGCGAGCGCCGCCCCCCCGACAAAGACCAGCTTCGAACAAGGCTTCGGGCGAAAACGATCGATCCGTCAACGTTAATCACGAAGCTTCACGCGATAGAGAACGTAATCTCCAACACGTTCGCCTGCGTCCCGTTCATACCACCGATCAATTCGAGAAAGATCGACGTTACTGTCCGCGCGGGTGATGACGTAACTCACCGGCCGCTTCAAAGCATCACTGCGCGAAAAAGAACGAGTAAAGTTTGCGTACTCAGCGACTTCGGTCTCGATCTCATTCTGACTCACCGGTTTGGAGTTATGCCCGAGAAATAACAGAATCCGCTCTGGACCAAAGAAGTTACTGCTTATGAAGTAAGTCAAATAAGGATCATCTATTCTGTCGTTTAGGAGCTCTCGCAGATACCCCTCGTCTTTACCGCAGTAGTATAGATGGAGATAGATCCAGTCCTTCCGCTCTGCTTGAGGTAACCCCTGAAACACAGCAGTACCGGTACCCAGAAGCAATCCTTGAGGTGCCCAAACAGGCAGAAGCCTTGAAACTCCGAACTCGGGCGAGAACACCACAGACGATGTCGTACCGTGTTCACGGAGCTCCTGCCACGTACCATCCGTTCTTGCCAGGTCGTTCAAGCGCCGCACCACGGGCGCTATCTGATCGAGCTTCTCATCCTTATTCGAACGAATTGGTGAAGGTACAACCACTTCGACAGTGGCCCACGAAAGGCAAAACAACACGAGGAGGAAGGCGGTGCGCTTTGGAATCGCAAGATTCAACAATTTAATCAGCATCACCAACCCGGCCAGAACAACATAGTTCGAGATGAAAATCTCGTAATGAAACGGTTGGAGTAAACGTCCGGTAACGACTTGCTGATTGAAAACTAAGAATGGCGCCAAGCCAAAAGAAGCGGTAAAGATCAATCTCGGATCGCTAAACAAGATGTGCCCTCGCCACACTGCAATGACGAGAACTACCAAGATGAAAGCTCCAACTACCTCCGGAATACGCACGAGGTCAGGTTCGCGGGTGAAGACCAGAACCTGCGCTGTCTCCGCCACTGACGGGAGTTTGGCAAGAAGGTAAGCGTAAACGACCAAAGCAGCGGCTAACGGTACGATCGTCGCGATAACTACGCCTATAACCTTTGCTGCGTCGACCCGTCGCAACAAAACCCAAAGCACGGCGACACACGCAAGCCATGCGAGGCTCGCGGTCCACAGATAAAAGTAAGAAAAAACTAGGGCTACAATCGTTAGACCCGCCAACAAGGCCATCGTGATCGTAGTCCGCATGGAAGACGCTGTGAGCGCTTTCCATAAGAGCGTGCAGAAGACAAAGCACAAAGGAAACGGAACGCCGGGTTCGTATCGCCGCAAGAACGGCAAACCAACAAGCCTGACGTCCGGTTTCAAAATCAACCATATCAATCCGTGGCCTCCGGCGAGAGCTCCAAAAGTCAGCACAAACAGAATGGCGAGTGCTGCGAAACGCTTATCGCCGGTTAACGAGGTGAACAACCAATACAGTGACAAGCTCGCCAGCAAGCCTTCCACGCCGAGCAACAGAATGAATGACGTAGACGCCGAAATGCCAAAGATTCTCGCGAAGAACGCGATAACGTACGGTGGAATAAACTGAATCGAAAACAGCGACTCCGGCAGTGGCGCCTGAGGATGATCGTCTTTGCCGGCCGGTGGGTCACTGCGACGAGGACGGTTGTCAATCAGAGCGTTTACGTAAGCAGCGTACAAAAGCTCGTCTCCCTGGATGACACTGAACGCTCCATTCCAGTCGGAACCGCGCACCACCCAAAAGTGGAGCTGAGGAACCACCGCCAGGATCACGATTGCTACTGAAGCAAGAGCACACCATTTCCATCCAGAGACAGTTTCAATTATTGAAGACCGCGGGTTTGTCATTTGTTAGTGAATGAGACCGGAGCGCAGGC
>DATNJO010000813.1:0-4217 GCA_035603895.1 Pyrinomonadaceae bacterium | reverse complement strand
TAGAAAAAAGGGCCTCCAGTTCGTTGATAAACAGCGAACAAGCTAAGGCGGCACCCTCTCGCGCTCGTCTAGCACTTCCGGCGCCGTCCGCAGCCACGGCGATCAGAACCTCAGTATCGTCCGAACCAGTGAGCACACGGCAGTCGCTGACATCCTGACATCCCGCCTCGCCGTCGTCGTGCGAGGTGCCGGAAACCGAAGCGAAAACTAACTTCCAGTTTCCTTCTGTCATCCTGCTTTGGCCCAACCGTAGGGACTTGGGAGGGGCGGTTCTTCAGTTGGATTCGAGCGCGATACCGTACTAAGAGAATTTGATAGCCATCTGAAAAGATCACGGAAACGAAGGCCTTGCAGCTTCAAAGGTTCCCGTACCGAAATCTGTGCTAGGGTCTCCATGTTGGCACCCTCCACTCCTACGGCAAAGAATATGAAAGATTTATTGTCTTCACCGACACGCACTGCCGCGGCAGCATCTTCCCATCTGTCAGTCGGCGCTCCATCGGTTATCAGGAATATCCAAGGCCGGTAAAAGAACAATCCGTTTTGACGATAAACATCCTTCCGTTGACGCAGCAAGTCAATCGCCTCTTGTATGGCAGCTCCCATCGGAGTATTGCCGTTGGCGAATAGTGATGGAGGCTGAAAAGAGTCTGCTGTCTGGAAGTCCGCTTCTACTTTTACAGGTCCGAAGCAAACCATGGCCACTTCTACACGCTTGGCAGCCATCGCGTCCGCGGCCAGCTCATCCTTAAATGTAACTAAGCCGGCATTCAATTCCCTTATTGGCTCACCGGCCATTGATGAAGACGTGTCTAACAGAAGGATACAAGGACATCGTGGTTCGGAGTTCAGTACTATTTCTGGATCAGGAAATGGAACTTGATCAGGAAAATCGGTCATAGGTCTCTCCTTTAGATGGTTTGTGAGAGGCTCCGACGTATCCGCTGGACAATCACGATCTGGACTAACGCATTAGATAACAAGTCATCGACAGCAGCAAGGTTGCGCCGTGGCACTTCAAGGGTTCGCGTTTTTGAAAGCTCAAGCCAACCTGATCTGAGCACCTCAGCTCTCACCTTCGCGAACGGTTACTATTCCGAGAAATATCACCAAACACATCCATATTCCACGTCATCGTAGTTCCTCACGCTGGTTCAGTCCCCACCTCCCTCCAGGCCGCAATGAGACCGATGGTGCGGCCGTCAGGGTCATAGCATCAAGAAGAGTTCGACAGGGCGGGCTACGCCGGACCACATTTTCTTCACATTCCTGAGGATTTTTAAAGAATATGTGCCATCGTATCCTCTGAACGGAGTTTTACTAAACGCGTATCGTCTGGATGGAGTTTTACTTGATGAATTTTTACCGACGAAAAGTACAACCGTTCTTGTTAGACGCTTGAACCTCTTAAACTTACGTTTTTTCAGTTGAATGGAGTTTTACTAGATCGGACGGTAAACCTACAAGCTTCCCCCTTGTTCATGAGAGTCACTGTAAATTCTTGACATCGTCCACATCAGGCGCGTAACGTCTGCCTACGACACAGCCCCCTCAACCTCAACTGCTCACGTCCAACAGCATTATCTTGTAAAGCGCGAGCCTCAACACTCAACCAATTTACTCACACAAGGAGACTAATAAATGCGTTACAAATTTCCTCTGGCGCTGATACTGGCGCTCACCGCCCTTGCATTGCCGACCAGCCCCTTAACACATAGCGCGACCAAACCAACCTTAGGCGTCGCGATAGCATGTATTCCTTTAGGTAAGAACCGCTTGGAATGTCAGGCCACCGTTTCCGGAGGAACCAGTCCTTACTTCTTTCAATGGAACCCGACACCCATCGTAGGAGGCGGGAGTTCTGGACTTGCGATCATCGCGTGCTCCGGTAGCGGATCCCGAACTATCGGTGTGACCGCAACAGATTCCTTCGGCGACACTGGGAGCTTCAGCGATCAGTTCCAATGCTGCGGTAGCTGTGATCCTCTCTAAGAACGATCGCGGGGCGCCATCTAAGGGCTGCGCCATGAAGGCCGATCCTAAGGTGTCGCCCCGCATGCGCCCGGTAGAGTGCTTTACTTGATCTCTGTTTCGACGAAGGTTGCGGGTGTCTCGCTCTCGTCTGCACTTGATTTCTTTCGTCTGAATACCCTCCCAACAAACTCGTAGATCGCTTCCGACTCCTTCGCCAACAACGGCGCGAATGTCGCCAGAAGCAACACGTACAACGCTGCGAACGGCTGAAGCAGCGGAAGCAGTCCTCCTGCTTGCGCGAGCTTCGCGACGATGATTGAAAACTCACCGCGACCTAACAGCGTCAAGCCGACGTTGAAAGATCGCGCGCCCGAATGTCCCGCAACTCGTCCCGCCAACTGCCCCGCCACAAACACGCCCACCAGCGACAACAACGCCGCGCCAAGCGATAACCACACTGCTCCTCCCAACGCAAATGGATCGACTGTCAACCCGAAGCTGAAAAAGAAGATGCCACCGAAGAAGTCGCGAAACGGCACGACAAGTTTTTCGAGCCGTGCGCTGTGTTCTGTTTCACCGAGAATCAATCCAAGCAACAACGCCCCGATCGCTTCCGCGACGTGAATCGTCTCGCCGAGTCCGGAAAATAGAAACAGCAGCGCAAACACGACCATAATGAAGACTTCATTCGACGAGATGCGCAACAGTCGATTCAACAGCGGCGTGGCCCATCGTCCGATCACGATCAAACCGACGATGAATCCAAGCGCCAGTCCCGCTGATGACAAAACCTCCATCACCGACGTCGCCCCACTGAGCACCACGCCCGACAGCAACGACAGATACACCGCGAGGAAAACATCCTCGTACATCGTGATGCCAAGGATCAATTCGGTTTCGGGATTAGCTGTTCTTCTGTAGTCGAACAGAATTTTGGCGACGATCGCGCTCGAAGAAATGGTTGTGATACCAGCAACCACCAGCATCTCTTTAAGAGAAAATCCTGTGATGTACCCGTAAAGAAAACCAAGCGTGAAATTGAGAACGATGTAAATCGTGCCGCCAATAAAGATCGACCGGCCTGCCTGAATTAAACGGCTCACGTTTGACTCGAGACCGAGATAGAACAACAAGAACAGCACGCCAACGCGGCCCATGAACTCGATCAGCGGCGCAGTTTCGATGAAACGGAAGTCGAAGACGCCGATCTGCGGCGCGTGTGGTCCAACCGCCATTCCGATCAAAATCAGGAACGGAACGTTGGACAAACGGAGCTTGGCGGCGAGGCCGACCGCGATCGTGACCAACGTTAACGCCAACCCGACTTCGAGAACCGCGTGCTGCATCGTTTAATCCACTCTTCCCGTCACAAGCAGTCGTTTAAGGTTGGTGATGGTCTTCCGATCGCCAGCCAGAATTAGCGTCGCTCCTTCGTTCAGAACAGTATCAGCTTCTGGATTGATACGTTTGACGCGATCCGGTTCAATGATCGACACGATCGAAGCACCGCTCGCGGTGCGTACCTGCAAGTCGCGAATGCTCTTCCCGATGCAAACCGAACGCGGCTCGATTGTGTACCACTCGAGCAGCAAGTCATCCAGTACGATCTCCGCGGAAGGTAAAGCTTTCGGCACGTAAGTCAGTCCCCCGATGATGCCCGCGATCTGTCGCGCCTCGCTGTCGGCAAGCGTCACCACTGAAGCGACGCGATCGGGATTCTTGCGCGTGAAGTGATACAGCTCGCGCGTGCCGTCGTCGTGAATCACGATCACGAGACGATCGCCGGTTGCCGTTTCGATCTGAAACTTACGCCCGATACCCGGAAGAGCCGCTTCACGAATATTCGACATGTCATTAACTGTCCTTTCTACCTACTTCCTGGGACTGCACGCCTAACGAATGATTTCAACCGAACAGTCAGCATTAGCAGCTATAGCTGCCAGGCCGCTGCCAATCACAAGGCAATCCGCTTCCATGCGGCGCGCTGCGTCAAGCAGTACCTCCTGAGTATCGCCCTTCACAGTCACCGCTGAAACTCTCAAATCTCCAACGAATATATCCCGAAACACTCCGTCTGACTGCCATTGGCGCGAGGTCGAATCGTCTCCGGTCATCACGCGTAATTCAGTACCCGCAGGCCACGAGCGCTGTAAAATCCGGCGTAGTACGTGTTCAGCAGAGCGCGAAAGTTCCAGACCAACCAAGACTCTCAGGCCCGGGCGATCTGCTTTTCCCGCGCTGCG
>DATNJO010000812.1:0-4015 GCA_035603895.1 Pyrinomonadaceae bacterium | reverse complement strand
CGAGCAATAAGTGGATAAGCTGGTTTTGGCAGCGCTAAAGCCTTTCCATTGAGTACGCCACCCGAAATCAGGCCCCGAGTTGAGCGCGGAGTTGACCCCTCACCTTCTTTGGGAATAGCGGTAATCACCGGTGCCTCGACTCTTAAACTGGATCGAACGGTTTCCCAAAGTCGCAATTCAACCGCCTCTTCTGCATCTGCTCGGACAAACGACAACGCTACGAGATGGGAACTCAATCGCAACCAGATCACTTCGCCGGTTCTCTTCCGGTTACGTAAGGATCGAAGTCGAACACCTTCAGCCTCTTTTGTTCCAATCCGGGTCTTGATAGCGGTACCCGCCGTAGAGTCAGTGAGTCCGAGTGTTAACCCTACTTCTTTGATTATTGGTTCTTTGAAGTTCTCGATCGCGGCCGGTAAATCACTTGGTAAAGTCAGGCTCCGCAGCACAACTATCGTAAGCTGGGTTGAACTTCCGTTGCGCGTGATAACATATTTTTGCGCGTCCGTTGTGCTCTCATCCGCGACTGAATATCCGGTCGGATAATCAAAAGAAGTTCCGTGCGTGGCAAAACGGTTCAATTGCGGATCGGGAGATTGCGCGTAAACGCTGAGACTGAGCAACGAAATAACTATTGCTATAGTTAGTGGGAGTTTATTGCTTGAGGTCATGAGTGTTTTCCTTTCAAGACAGCGAGGCCAGTGATTGGTCCACGAATTATCTCACTCCAGCACAGATTAGACAAAACTTTTTACTGCTACAATCGTTCTGAAATCGTATGTATTGCCCACGATGCGGAAAAGCCGAACAGGCGCCTGAAACCTTCTGCCGTCAGTGCGGACTCTTTCTCCCTGATTTATCAAAGGCTTTCAAACGCGAGCTTCCGCCCGAAGATCATCTAAAAGCGAACGCCGTTCTCAACTCATTAACCATAATCGTGAGTTTTACCTTGTCGATTTTGCTCTTTGCCGTCAAACCGAGTACTCATCCGCTGATCTATGCTACGGCCGGCATCTTGATCGCGATCGGCGCGTGGCATATTCAGACCCTCATCAGAACCCAGAAGCTGAAAAAGCAGTGGAAACGAAGAACTCCCCTGACTGAAGGCAAACCGGATTTCTCCGAAACGGACCCGGCATTCAATTCCGCGTCAACCGCAAAGTTATTGGACCAGGCAGACTTCACGGATGCGGTTCCAATCAGTGTGACGGAAAATACGACCACGCATCTAGCTAAACCGCCAAAGCGTCTTACATAGAAGGACTCGTTCTTTGCGACCGGGGTTTGAGGACGTAGAACTCTACCTATGAGTCGGACCGGCGGCCCTTGCGCGGGCGGTGGCGTGCGGGCGTGCGTTGCTCGAGCAGATCTTTGTGTCGCGTCTTCAACATATAAGTCAACGCTTGATAAGACATGCCGAGGCTACGAGCGGCGTTGGTGACGCTGCCGTGAGCTCGCTCCAGAGCGAGTTTGATCGTGTCGTGCTCAAAAGATCGGATTTCGTCAATCAGACCGCTACCGCCGGCAACTCGGCGACGAGCTTCGACGGGTTGAGGTTCTTCCTCCAGCGGTTCCACCACGGTTAAGTGTTCTGCAAGCTCCTGAAACAACGCCAGCGCGGCTTCTCCGGCCCGCTTGGCATTTCCGTTCTGTTCGAACAGATCGATTGCCCTGCGAAAAGCGCCAAGCGATAGTTCATACGCGTTCAGGCGGGCCAATGTGCGGCCGTGAGTTATCAGAGCCTCAGCCAAGGGTGCGTGTCGACCGCTCTTCTCTTGATTAGTCACTGCCGCACGTGCCGCACGCTCGGCTTCAGTAACGCGTCCTTGTCTGAGAAACACACATGCGCGCGTCTCATCAACCTCCGCTACGGAGGAAATATCTTTAAGACTTACTTGAAGCCGCCGCGAACGGTCCAAGTGCTCGTGTGCTTCTTCGTAGGCGTGGATCTTGAAGTACAACAACCCGAGATTGTTTTCGATAACAGCCTGGTAAGGTCTGTGTTGCGCTTGTTCGAAGTGATAACTCGCAGCCGCGTATTCCACGAGAGCGCGGTCCAGGTAGTCCGTGCCGCCCTCAATCTCCCACAAGCCTCTGAGTACGTTTGCGAGAGATGAATAATAACTGCCCTTGAGAGTTGGATTGTCAATTCGCTGAAACAGCTCCGCGTTGCCGGTAAGAACTTGAAGTGCCTTGTGCGACTCACGGGCTTGATGCTCGACGATGCCTAGTCGCAACACTGCTTTTGCTTTGACATCCGTGTCCAAAGCGGGCTGTGATAGTGCGTCTTCCAGAAGATCCCGAGCCTCATTAAATTCGCCGGTGCGCCAGTAAGAGAGCGCGAGTTCGGTCTGTGCTTCGGCTATCTTTTTGCCGTCGTTCCCCGACTCAAAGATCGCGAGGCTTTCACTAATCAGGTTCTTCGCGGTCTCCTGCGCATCCGCAATCTGTTGC
This sequence comes from Pyrinomonadaceae bacterium, assembly GCA_035603895.1. Lineage (GTDB taxonomy): Bacteria > Acidobacteriota > Blastocatellia > Pyrinomonadales > Pyrinomonadaceae > PSRF01. The sequence goes on along the minus strand of DATNJO010000812.1, from coordinate 1,561 downwards.
TTGCTTCCGATGATGCCGGTTAGAACGCCCGAACGCATTAAGACTTCAGCAGCCGTGCTCGCTCCCAAGTCATTTATCCTTGGGTGTTCGCCAATCCGACGCCAGTAGACCTTAAGCGCTTGCCGCGCTCGCTCGTATTCGCCCTTATACTCAAGTTCTTTGGCTGTCTCGCACGCTGACTGCGCACGATTGTCGACACTGAGACTATGAGTTTCCAAGTCGCGGAAGCCTGAAGGTTTCATGCAGAAGTTGAATTACAAGCCCTCAAAACTAAAACACCTTTGAACTTCTGACAAGGGCAGATCCGAATCTGACCGAAAGAAATCTTCACTCTACTATTGACGATTGGTGAGAGGTCATGCAAAAATTTTGCATCTACGGCCAAGGGCCGTTTGATCAACTTTGTTGCCCTGTGCTGGGAGGCGCGGGCAGCCGATGGCGAGAAGGGTAAGACAGGTTCCCTTCTCGCCTTATCTTTTGACCAGGCGTTCGATCATCGCGTCGCATAATTTGCCGTCGCTGGCGTGGTTGAAGGCGGCAAACATCGGGCCGGTATTCACTTCGAGGAATAAAAGACGGCGGGTGTCGGGACAGGTCTTGAAATCGGCGGCTGCAAAGTCGAGCTGTAACGTCGTCAGCAGTTTTTTGAAGGCGTCGATCGGTGGCGGGTCTGAAAACTCAACTTCAGTGCCGGCAAACTCAACTCGGCAATTTTGCGTGGCACGATAATCCAGTTCCGGGGAGATCACGTTGAAGAAAAAATATCGCTCTCCAACTGCGAAGATCCGAATCTCCGGTGGCACGAGCCGTTGCTGAATAATTGCTGGCGCTGCCGTGCGGTCGTCTTTGAATTGCGTGTGCTCCAGTACTTCGGCGAGAGATTCACAGTAGCCACCGCCATTGATCGGTTTCACGATCTTGTTCCACACATTCGGATCGAGAAAACTCTCCAAACGATTTCTGTCATTCGTAACTAGCGTACGTGGAATTGCAAGGCCACAATCCTGGGCCAACTTCAATACTAACGGCTTGTTGGTTAAGCGGTTCAGGTTACGTGCGTTGAAGACAAACACTTCCGGATGTGCCGCCAGCCAGCCGTTGACGGCCGTATGCCACGCCTGCGCTCGATAGTGTGAAGACGCGAGTCCATCCTGCAGGGCAGTGAAGACGTCGTGACGAACAAACGCTGCGTCACATCGCAGCGGTTCGCCTTCTAACCACAACTCTTGCGTACTTAGATCCCATGCCACAGAGGGATGCGAGGTTTTCCCTACCAGCAGTTTTTTATACGACACACCGTTGCGGTCCGCTGCTGCAAGCAAGGCCGTGATATTTGGATCAGCGTCCCCACCAACAATCAGGAGCGAACGCCGCAACGGCGTGTCTGAAGTCATCTGTGGTTCAGAAGCCTCCAAACGGATTGTTACGCTGCGGCACCGGTATGCCACCTGTTTCTTCACCGATCGCGAAGGTTGTCACGCCTTCTTCGCCGACAGCGAAGGTGGTTGGAGTGGGACCTTCCTCACCCAAGGCGAAAGTTGTCATCACAGGTCCTTCTTCA
>DATNJO010000811.1:0-3487 GCA_035603895.1 Pyrinomonadaceae bacterium | reverse complement strand
CCGTCACTACTGAACCTCGCGAGTTGAACGTTTTCGACAAATTCCTGAGCTGTCGAATAATGTCGGGACCATTCGAGGATTGTTCTTACACTCTCAATATCGTCAGCCGTCAACGCCCCGCAAATAGCTGCTATTGCATCTACGTTCGGGTTAAACAATCCTGTATTATTAAAATCTAACCAAGCTGCTTGAACTACTTCAGCAAAACTAGAATCACCCTCCGTGAAACTAATCCGATGCCTAATTTGTGCCAGAAGTTTAGCTTCTCTCCCGCTGCTTCGTTCCTCCGTAAAAGCAATAAAGTCATCGGTGTTGTAGTCTTGGTTCCTTCCCTGAAGTTTGATTTTCTTTATCGCCCAAGGCGGTAAAGAAGGAGCTACTCCTCCGGTTAACATTAAAACTACAAACATGGACTGAACCTGATTCTCAAAATTTGGTCCGCCACCACCAGTCGAGAATGGGTTGCTAAGTTGTTTCGCCTTTGGAATAGCTGATGTGGGAGACATGAGGTCAACCCTCTCGTAAACCCTTCACCAGAACTAACGCTTTACGTGCCCGTTGGCTTTCGCCAGATACTCGCGGAGAAAACGTCCGGTGTGCGAGGCCGGAAGATCCATGATCTCTTCCGGCGTGCCGACCCCAACGACGTAACCACCAGCGTCGCCACCTTCAGCACCGAGATCGATGATGTAATCGGCGGTTTTGATCACGTCGAGGTTGTGTTCGATAACCAACAGCGACCCGCCGGCGTCGATCAGTGCGCGAAACGCTGCGAGCAGCTTGTTGATGTCGTCGAAGTGCAGTCCGGTGGTTGGCTCATCGAAGATGTACAGCGTCTTTGCACCGGTTCTCTTCAACAAATGCGCAGCGAGTTTGATGCGCTGTGCTTCGCCGCCTGACAACGTCGTCGCCGATTGGCCCAAGCGCAAATACCCGAGACCAACATCATCCAGCACGCGCAAACGGTTCGTGATCTTCGGCACTTCGCGAAAGAAGTTGATAGCCTCGCGCACCGTCATGTTGAGCACTTCGTGAACGTTCTTGCCACGATAACGCACGTCGAGAATCTGCTGCTTGAAGCGTGTACCTTTGCACTCCTCACAGACCAATTCAATATCGGCAAGAAACTGCATCTCGACAGTCACCGTGCCGTCGCCCTGGCAAACTTCACAACGCCCACCGGGCAAGTTAAATGAAAAGTGCGACGGGTCGAACCCGCGCGCCTGGGCTTCGCGCGTTCCCGCGAACACTTCGCGGATCGCGTCGTAAACCTTGATGTACGTGACGGGATTCGATCGCGGCGTGCGGCCAATCGGTGACTGGTCCACCAGAATCACATCGTCGATAAACTGTCCGCCTTCGAGTTTCTGAAACGCCCCGACCTGCCCCTGCCAATCGCCGCGTTGTTTCTTCAACCCCGCGTAGATGCAGTCGTGAATCAACGTCGACTTCCCGGAACCGCTCACGCCCGTCACACAGACGAGCATGTCCAACGGAATCTCGACGTCGATCGACTTGAGATTGTGCTCGGACGCGCCCTGGATCGTAAGGCGGCGCTTCTGCGGCACGCGGCGTTGTTTTGGTTCCTTGATTTCAGCATCACCGCGCAAGTAGCGCGCAGTGAGCGAAGCTTCGTCATTCAACAAACCGGCAAAGTCACCTTCGTAGATCACGCGCCCACCCAACTCGCCCGCAGCCGGACCGATGTCCAGAATGTGATCCGCTGAGCGCATCATCTCCGCGTCATGTTCGACGACGAGGACGGTGTTGCCGATGTCGCGCAGGTTTTTCAACAACTTGATCAAACGATCGTTGTCGCGCGGGTGTAGTCCGATCGACGGCTCGTCGAGCACGTAAAGCGCGCCAACCAAAGACGAACCGAGATTCGTGGCGAGTTGAATGCGTTGCGCTTCGCCGCCGGAAAGCGTTGAAGCCAGACGGTCGAGTGTTAGATAGTCGAGCCCCACTTCAACTAAAAATCGAAGACGCCGCTGCACTTCAAACAGAATTCTCTCGGCGATTGCCGCTTGCTCGGTCGAGAGTTCCAACGTGTCGAAAAACTCAGACGCGTTTTTGATCGACAACGAGCACAACTCCGGCAACGTGCGGCCACCCACCTTCACGTCACGCGCTTCCTGTCGCAGACGCCCGCCGCCGCAATCCGGACACAACGTGTAGCCGCGATACTTCGACAAAAACACGCGCACGTGCAGCTTGTATTTCTTCGTTTCCAACCAATCGAAGAACCCGCGCACGCCGCCGAAGTCGTCGCGTCCCTCGATGATCGCCTGCTGGTCAGCGCGCGAGAGCTGATTAAACGGCGTGGTCATCGAGATCTTCGCGGCGCGGCAGAACTGTTTCAACTCCGCCATAGCCCATTCGTGTTGCGGCTTGGTCCACGGCTCGATCGCGCCTTCTTTAAGCGACAAACCCGGGTTTGGGATCACCAAATTCAGATCGAGACCGATCGTATTGCCAAACCCCTGACACGTCGGACACGCGCCGTACGGATTGTTGAAACTGAACAGTCGCGGCTCTGGCGTCGCGTAAACGCTACGGTCGTAACGGCATTCGAAACGTTCTGAAAAGCGCAATCGTTGCGGCTCTTCGCCCGCAGTTTCTATGACCGCAGTTCCGTGTCCTTCCTGAAAACAAATCTCGAGCGAGTCGACGAGGCGTTGACGAATATCAATTCGCGCGGTCAAACGATCGACCAGCACGAACACGTCTTTGAAATCGCTGCGGGTGTAATCGTCGGGCGAATTGAGCTCGATAACCTTGCCGTCAGCAAATAGACGTGTAAAACCGCGTTGCATCAAACTCATCACGTGCGCCGTGATCGATTGACGCACTGAGGCAGACGCACGCCGTCGCGACGGTTTCTCCTGAACCTCTTCATCCGTCCAGGCCGTTCCCGCGCCAGCCGGAAACAGCACGTAAAACCTGGTGCCAGGCGCGAGAGTGCTGAGCACTTCATCAGCCGCCGATTCCGGCGAATCGCGCGAAACGACCCGTCCGCACACACGGCAAAACGTTTGGCCAACGCGAGCGAAAAGCAGTCGCAGGTAGTCGTAAATCTCTGTTTGCGTGCCGACAGTCGAACGCGGATTCCGGGTCGAATTTTTTTGCCGGATCGCAATCGCGGGCGCGATGCCGCTGACCTCGTCAACGTCCGGTTTATCCATCCGCTCCAAAAACTGCCGCGCATACGCCGACAGCGATTCGACGTAACGACGCTGTCCTTCGGCGTAGATCGTGTCGAAGGCAAGGGAAGACTTGCCCGAGCCGCTCACGCCCGTAACTACGGTCATTTGGTTGATGGGGATGGAGAAGGAGACGTTTTTGAGGTTGTTAACTCGTGCTCCCCTTACTTGGATAGCTTCATGCGACATAGGACAAACCGGGAATGATAGCGCGTCCGGCACACGAAGCAAAATAGGTCGAAGAAATAGCTCATATAGGACCTATTATTCATTGACAGGAAGAA
>DATNJO010000810.1:0-2278 GCA_035603895.1 Pyrinomonadaceae bacterium | reverse complement strand
AGTTGCGTGAGAAGTTAGACAGGGATGATACGGATGAAGAGAGCTAATTTATTATTGGCGCTGCTGCTCGTTTTTAGTGGCGCGGCGCACGCCTCGGACACTTCTGACGTTCGCAGCACAGTCCAGAACGTTTTCGAGCAGCTCAAGTCGCGCAATTATTCGGAGCTGTACGACCTGCTTCCCGGTACTTCACGCAATCGCATGTCGCGCGATCGCTTCGTCAGCGCGCTGCAACGCGCACAGGATTTTTATCAACTCGATCGTCTCGAGATTGGTTCGGTTAAAGTCTCAGGCAATCTCGCCGTTGCTGATACGGTGCTTTATGGACGCGTAGTCGCACCGATTCAAGCGGAAGGAAAGATCGTCGTGCAACAGTATCTGTTACGCGAGGATGGAAAATGGCGCGTTGCGACTGGAGATCAATCAGCGGTGAAAAGGTTTCTCGCACAGAACCCGGCGTTCAGCAAGGGATTCAAGATCACTCAGCCACGGATCTACGTCAAACAGAACAACAAGTGGATTGAGTTCAATCCGTCCCGCCGTTAACTCAACACCATCAGATCGTCAAACGAAAGCTGCGCATCGTCGACACGCTCGGTGTATTCGCCGTGCCGAATGCGATGACGCGGCACTTCCAGTGCCTCGCGCACGGCGTCGAGATGAAAACGGATGATGCGAGGAGTCAATCGTACGGAAGGAATGCGACGCTTTGCGGCCAGCCGGCGCACGGTCGATTCACTGACCTGAAGGTGCTGGGCGAGCTGTTTGGCAGTCAGAAATTCTTCACGTTTCTCTTCTTCCATAGTTGAAGTTTAGGATTTCGGCGGCAACGACAAGGCGACCCGATAAACCGCCGCGCCATCGATCTCCACATCCTTGCTGATGGGCTCGGCGCCGCTTGTCTTCACGCTTACACGATATTTCGCCGGCTCCGGCGACAAGCGAAACTTGAACGATCCCGTCTCGGTCGTTATCCGGCCGTCGACCTTCTTCACCGTTCCGTCTTCCATCACGCGCGCCAACTCAACCTTCGCATTCGCCACGCTGTGGCCGTCCGCGGTGAAAACACTGCCACCGATAAACGCGATCGAACCTTCATCGATCGTGAGGATCAGGCGATCTCCGAGTGAGCGAGTCTTGCCGGCTTTGACCTCGACGTCTTCCATCGTGCCGATGCTCAGTCCTGCCTTGCGAAACGTCAGACCGTATTTGCCCGGCTCGAGCCGCGACACGAGAAACTCGCCGTTCTTTTGCGTTTCGGCACGTGAGACTTCCTTGTCACCACGCCGCACGACAACCGTAACTCCTGACGGCGTTCCCGTTTCCACTCGCACTTTGCCTTTGATCGCTCCAGTTGATTTGTCCTGCGCCACGGAAACCGCAGCACACAGAACAATCATCGTAACGATCGCAAGGGGAGCAAAGAGAGTTTTGCTGAACCTCATAGGCATTCCTCCACGTAAAGAATCCGTGTAATCTTTAGCAGAAATCATATCGTATAATCCGGAACGGCGCCTCCAGGAAAGAGTATTAATGCCAAAACGACCAGCGGCTTTTGCAGCGCATATTTCCCTTCCCGTCCTCCTGCTGATCGCACTCGCCGCATCCCCCGTGGCACAAACATCAGCGCCGCAAACGGCTGTGCCGCAAGCTACGCCCGTGCCTCAAACGCCCGCTACGCAAACCGAACGTCCGCGTAAAGTTTTTCCCAAAGAACAGGAACCGGATGACGTCATACGTACCGACACAGACCTCGTCTCCGTCGACGTTACGGCCTTTGATGCCGTCGGAAGCGCCGTAAAAACCCTGCGCCAGGAAGATTTCAAGATATTTTCGGACGGTGTCGAGCAGCCAATCTCCTTTTTCCAACTGGAAAAACGGCAGGGCGAACTTCGTCCGTTGGCCATTGTTTTTGCGCTCGACGTTTCCGGCAGCATGACAGCCGACGAAATGGAACGGCTGCGGGTGGCTCTCAGGTCATTCTCGAACCAGTTATCGGCTTATCCGGTGTCTTACGCAGTGCTGACGTTTGGCATGCGTGTGAAGCAAATCCAGAAGTTCACTTCCGACCCGCGCAAGCTCGAAGACTCAGTCGATAACATCAAGCGCGACGCCTCGAACGGTCTTTCAACCCACACTTACGACGCAGTTGACGATGCAATCCGGTTACTAGTGCGCAGCGCGCCGCGTACGCGCGAACGCCGTTTGATGAAGCGAACGGTGTTGGTGGTGACCGACGGTTTCCCTGTCGGCGACACAGTTTCGCCAAAAACAGTCA
>DATNJO010000809.1:0-5013 GCA_035603895.1 Pyrinomonadaceae bacterium | reverse complement strand
CGGCGGGTGGTCAGAGGCCGAGCAAGTGCAAAGCGCACATTATTGGCTGCGGCACATGCGTGAGCCGGTGCAGTTCAGTGCGGGCGTAAGCACGATTGCAGCCGCAGGAAACTGGATCTGGGTGGAAGTAGGACCTGGAGGCGCGCTGGGCCGGCTCGTGCGACAGACGCTGTTGCAAGGAGACAGTCAAAAACGAAACGAAGTGGTAAGCACGCTTGGCCGGGCCGGTGAGCAGGAACTGCCGGACCTGTTACGCAGCGTCGCACAGTTGTGGACGTATGGCGCAGAGGTCGATTGGACCAGGCTGAGAGATTGGAGTTTTCAGGAAGGGGTGGCGCGGACAGCAAGCGATAAACAAGCGATCGAGTCTCGCAAGCTGCGGCGCGTTTCTCTACCAACGTACGCATTCGATCGTCAACGTTTCTGGATCCAGTACCGCACGAGGTCTGCACCAAATGGCAATGAATCGGTGAATGTCGAGCAGAAACAACAGGAGGAGAGGTCACCGGCCGCTGCACCCGTAGAGGAACCAGTGACGAAAGTTGATCGACGCACAAGCGTCATCGCTGGATTGCAATCGATCATCACAGAAAAATCAGGAGTCGATGCAGCGGCATTGTCGGCGGGTGTCTCATTCTTCGATCTGGGGTTTGATTCATTGATGCTGATCCAGATCAGCCAGGGCATCAAAAACCGTTTCGGCGTCGATGTAGCGTTTCGATTGTTGATTGAAGATTATTCGACGATCGAAGCATTGGCTGCATGTATTGACCGGTTGCTGCCTGCCGGACAGTTGAGAGCAAATACAAATATTACAGCGACAGCAACAGCAATCCGGCCCCAACCGGGTCAATGGTCGTACTGTGACCAGCCGCGCCCTGGAATTTCATTCATCAATACTCCAGCAATGGCGTTGCAGGCTGATGAAACAGTTAGGCCATTCAACACACCTGCCGCGCCGCCGAGATCTCCGATGCCGCCGATGCCTCCTGTAAGGAAGGCCGAGTCAACTCAGTTTGGACCATGGAGACCGGTGAATACAAAAAGCACCGGCAGCCTGACCCCGGCTCAGCAGTCGTATTTGGAGAAGTTTATCCCTCGCTTTACAGCCCGCACTCGCAAGTCGAAGGAACTTACTCAGGTCTTTCGTTCCGTGCTGGCTGACACGAGAGTCTCCGCCGGTTTCAGCCGATTGTGGAAAGAGATCGTCTATCCGATAGTTGGACGACGTTCGGCCGGATCGAGAATCTGGGATGAAGACGGCAATGAATACATCGATGTGACGATGGGGTTTGGCGTCAATCTCTTTGGACATGCGCCGGCGTTCGTGACCGAGGCGTTGCAAGAGCAGCTACAAGATGGCATACACATTGGTCCCCAATCAGCTCTTGCGGGTGAAGTCGCGGAGTTGATCTGCGAACTGACCGGAGCGGAACGAGTGACGTTTTGTAATACCGGTTCTGAGGCCGTGATGGCTACATTGCGATTGGCGCGCACCGTTACGGGACGCTCGAAGATAGCGTTGTTTACCGGTTCTTACCACGGTATTGACGACGAAGTGTTGGTACGCGGACGTGATTCGGGCGGGGCGTCGAGGCCGGTCCCGGCGGCGCTCGGAATTTCGCCACACAAACTCGAAGACGTTTTCGTGCTGCCTTACGATCGCCCGCAGTCATTGGCGTTTCTTGAATCGCGAATGTCGGAGTTCGCCGCTGTGTTGGTCGAGCCGGTGCAGAGCAGTCGTCCGGAGGTGCAGCCGCGTGAATTTCTCCATGAATTGCGGCGGCTGACGGCTGACCAGGGGACGGCGTTGATCTTCGACGAGATGATCACCGGGTTTCGCATTCATCCGGGTGGAGCGCAGACGTGGTTCGGAGTGGAAGCTGACCTGGCCACCTATGGCAAAGTCGTGGGTGGTGGGATGCCCATCGGTGTCGTAGCAGGTAAAGCGCGCTTCATGAACGCAGTTGATGGTGGAATGTGGCGCTATGGCGACGATTCTTACCCAACTGCAAACCAGACATTCTTCGCCGGCACTTTTTGCAAGCATCCATTGGCGATGGCTGCGGCCAGGGCGGTTTTGACTCACCTCAAAGCGAATGGTCCAGGCTTGCAGAAGCGATTGAACCAACAAACAGTTCGCTTTGCGGAAGCTATTGTTGCTGAATTTACCCGGCTCAAGGCGCCGTTTCGAATCAACTATTTTGGTTCGCTTTTTCGTTTCCTGGTGCCGCGAGACTTCAGCTATACGAATCTGTTTATAGCTCATTTGCTCGAGAAGGGAATTTTCATCGGTGACCGTTCGGGGTTTCTCTCAACCGCACACACGGATCGAGATATCGAAACGGTAGTTGGCAAAATCGCGGAAACAGTGCAGGAATTGCAGGACGAAGGTTTTCTTTCGCGGAAACCTGCATACCCTCAGCCGCCCGCTCGTCCAGCCTCGCGCCCTCGATTCGACACTTCCGTGGATTTTCGAACAATCGCTTTAACAGAACCACAAAAGGGATTGCTAGCGCTGATGAAAACCGGAGACGACTCCATGCGAGCGTATAACGAGTCGTTGACAATGCGACTGCATGGTCCCTTCGACGCCGCCTCAATGATCGATGCATTTCAAAAGGTCGTAGACAGGCATCAGGCGCTGCGCTCGACATTCAGTTTGGAAGATAACCATCAGCGAATTTATGACAGGTTAACAGTGGATGTGCCGCTGGAAGATTTTTCTGCTTTCGAGGGTGACGAGCGTGAGAATCGAATTGCGACGTTTGTCGAAGAACAAGCGGGACGAGCTTTCGATCTCGAGAACGGACCGGTTGTTAGTCTGCGTATTGCAAAACTCGGAGAACTGGATCACTTGCTCAGCATCACCACCCATCACATCGCTTGCGACGGCTTGTCATTCGACTTCATCATTTCCGATCTCTGCGCTCACTACAACGCGGCGCAGCGAGGTGTCCCCTGCTCGTTGCCGGTGGCCTCGCAGATTAGTGAGTACGTCAACTGGCAGCTACAGAATCAGAGCAGCGGAGAGATGGATCGCTCTCGCAGATATTGGCTGGATCAATTCGCGGACGGCGTCCCGGTAGTAGATCTCACTACTGATTTTCCGCGACCACGGCTGCAAACTCATAACGGAAAGCTTGAACGGCTGATGCTCGCCAGCGCACTGCTGGGCAAACTCAAAACGAGGGCTGCCGAACATGGTTGCACGATGTTTACGCTGCTTCTCGCCGCCTTCATGATCATGGTCCATAGGCAGAGTCAGGCCAGGAAGATAGTGGTCGGTACGCCTGCCGCCGGTCAGGCGGTGATTGGGGAGCACAATCTTATTGGCTATTGCATCAATACGTTGCCCATTCGCAGTGAGATTAATCAGAACGGATCGTTTGCAGACTATTTGAGGTCGATCAGACGGAACGTTCTTGATGCTTATGACCATCAGCATTATCCGCTCTATCGATTGGTCAGAGACTTACGCCTGATCAGAGATCCGAGCCGGCATCCGTTGGTATCCATCTCGTTCAACATGGATCGGGTGGGGGCGAAGCTCGAGTTCGCGGATCTGAAAACGGAGATCTTGCAGAACCCCAAAGTCTTTGCCACTTTCGATCTCTCGTGGAATGTCGTTGAAGCCTCGAACAAACTCTACGTCGAATGTGTTTACAACTCAGATCTGTTCACCTCTGCGAGAAGTAAAATCTGGATGGCTGTTTACGAGCTTCTGTTGGCGAGGGTTTCGGAGACGAGTGACTTCGTTATGAGAGATCTGATGATGCTGGTAGATGAAACAGTGCGGCAGGATATGCTCGCTCGCGAAAACGCCTTCCGAAGCAATCGTCAGGGAACTCTCCGCAATGCCAGACGACAAGTAGTTGGCCAGCAATAGGCGCAAAGAGGCACCAAAAGCGCAAAAAATCTAACCGGCAACTTAGTGCTTCTTCGTGGTCCAGCCGGAATTCAAAATGCAAAAACGAAGTTTGAAGGACCTGCGGGCAGGTCAGCGCAGAGCTGTTGGCGTTTCTTCCGCGGCTTTGATCACGGCTGAGACGTTGAACGGAGGAACGCTTCCGTTGGTGATCCAACCTTGCAGCGAGGGCCTGAATCTTGCGGTCTGGGCGGCGCACAATCGCGGATTGATCGAAGACTACCTGGCTAAACACGGGGCGATTCTCTTTCGCGGTTTCAAAGTTGAAGATGTCACGGAGTTTGAGTGGCTAATCAATTCCATTTCGACGGAGATGCTTGAGTACAAAGAACGCTCGTCGCCGCGCAGTCAGGTGAGTGGAAAGATCTACACGTCTACTGAATATTCGCCGAGCCAATCGATCTTTCCCCACAACGAAAACTCGTACCAGTTCAACTGGCCCACCCGGATCTTTTTCTTCTGTCTCGTGCCCGCGAGTGCGGGTGGTGAAACTCCGATTGTCGACACACGCAGGGTCTATCAACGTCTCTCTCCGAAGTTGCGCGAACGTTTTATCGAGAAGCAGGTGAAGTACGTGCGCAATTACGGCGTTGAGTTCGGATTGCGCTGGTCGTTTGTTTTTCAGACCACCGACAAACAGGTGGTCGAAGACTATTGTCGTCAAAATAAGCTTCATTGCGAGTGGCGCGACGGCGATCAGTTGAGAACAGAGGCGAATAGACCGGCCGTGGTCCAGCATCCGCGCACCGGCGAATGGTCCTGGTTTAATCACGCGACATTCTTTCATTACTCGACTTTAGATTCACTCATGCGCGACGCGCTATTGAGCGAGCTGGGTGAAGAGAACCTGCCGAACAACACCTATTACGGTGACGGCACTCAGATCGAGCCGGAAGTGCTGGAGGAACTGCGAACGGCCTATCGCGCGGAGACTGTCAGCTTTTCCTGGCAGGCCGGCGACGTGTTGATGCTTGACAATCTTCTGGTGGCGCACAGCCGTACGCCTTACACCGGCGCGCGCAAAGTCGTCGTCGGCATGGCCGATCCTCTTAGTTGGAACGACGTGCAGAAACCTGTGGGGAGTG
>DATNJO010000808.1:0-4386 GCA_035603895.1 Pyrinomonadaceae bacterium | reverse complement strand
GAAGTGATTCATGACGGGAAGACGATCTTTGCCGGGTTGACGGAACGTTTTCAGGCGGGACGGTATCACTCGTTGATCGTCGAGGAAGAATCGTTACCTTCGTCGCTCGAAATTTCTGCGCGAACGGCGGACGACGTGATCATGGGATTGCGTCATCGCGAACTGAAGGTTGAAGGCGTGCAGTTTCATCCGGAGTCGATCCTCACGTCAGAGGGTAAACAACTACTCGGGAATTTTCTGAAGCTTTAATGAGCCAAAACGGACTGTGTGAATTTATAGCCCGTCTCGTTCGCCGCGAAGATCTGAATCGCGACGAGGCGGAACAATTGCTGGAGTCGCTGCTCGATGCTGAGGCAACGGACGCGCAGATTGCCGCTGCGTTGGTTGCGCTAGCTGCGAAAGGCGAGACGGTCGAGGAGTTGACGGGCATGGCGACGGGATTGCGCGCACGAGCTGTGCGCGTCAATTCGTGTCATTCGTGTTTTATAGACACGGCGGGCACGGGATCGAGCCGCGCGAAGACTTTCAACATCTCCACGGCGGCGGCGTTTGTAATAGCTGGCGCGGGTTTGCCTGTTGCAAAACACGGCAATCGTGCGGCGAGCAGTAAATCAGGCAGTGCCGATCTGCTGACTGCTTTGGGTGTGAATGTGTCGGCGATACCGTTGGTGTCGGAGAATTCGCTGAACGAAATCGGTATCTGCTTCATGTTTGCGCCGCTCTATCACGGCGCGACCGCTCGCGTGGCCGGGATACGCCGCCAGCTTGGTATTCACACGACGTTCAATCTGCTTGGACCATTGAGCAACCCGGCGGGCGCGCCACGGCAGATCATTGGTGTGTGGCGTAAGGATCTCGCGGAGCGATTGGCGCGTGTGTTGGCGGCGCTCGGAACGGAACGCGCGTGGGTGGTGCATGGCGAAGACGGTTTGGATGAGATAACTCTCGCCGGCAAAACGCACGTTGCCGAAGCGCGTGATGGTGAAGTGAGAACGTTTGAGATCGCGCCTGACGATTTTGGTTTTGATGCGGCCTCGCTGGATCATTTGCGCGGTGGCGACACGGAAGCGAATGCCGCAATTGTTCGCGCGGTGCTCGAGCAGAAGCGTCACGACGAGGCGCGAAGGCTCGTGATCGTGACTGCGGCGGCAGCACTGATGCTCGGAGGCGTGGCGGACGATCTGCGTGAAGGCGCGCGTCGTGCGGCTGAGGCGATTGACAGTGGTGCGGCGTTGGCGAAGTTGGAGCGTTTGATTGCAGCCACAAACTAAAGATTCGATGAACGTCCTGTCGCAAATCATTGCGAAGAAGCGTGAACGAGTGGAAGAGGCGAGGCGAGTGGTTCCACTTGAACGCCTCCGAACTGAGGCGCTTGCGACGCGTGAGCATGCGCCACCGCACGCGTTGCGCCGTGCTTTGCAGAGCGACGGAATAAACATCATTGCGGAGTTCAAGCGTCGTTCGCCGTCGAAAGGCGTGATTCGCGATGATGCTGATCTTTCGCAGATTGTGCGTAGTTATCAAGCTGGCGGTGCGGCAGCGATCTCAGTCTTAACGGAACAGGACTACTTCGATGGATCCCTGGCTGATCTTGAAGTTGTGAAGACGTGTGTTGAGTTGCCTGTGTTGCGAAAGGATTTTGTCTTCGATCCCTACCAGGTGTTTGAAGCAGCGGCAACGGGCGCCGACGCTGTTTTGCTGATCGTGGCAGTGCTGGACGACGGTGAGCTTGAGAGCCTGCGACGCTTGGCGGAAGACGAGTTGGAGATGGACGCGCTTGTCGAGGTGCATAATTCAGAGGAAATGGATCGGGCCGCTCGCTGCGGAGCGAAGTTAATTGGCATCAATAATCGAGACTTGCGTACGTTTGAAGTGACGTTGGACACATCATTAGAACTGGCGAAGGTTGCGCCGAACGGGACTCTGCTAGTCAGCGAGAGCGGATTGAATCACAGTGAAGAGTTGCAGCGTTTAAGGGAACAGGGATTTAGCGGATTTTTGATTGGCGAGTCGTTGATGCGCGCGCATTGTCCGGAGGCGGCGCTGCGAGAATTAAGAAATGACCGTAGTTAAGATTTGCGGAATTACTAATCTTGCCGACGCGCTTGCCGCGGTGGACGCAGGCGCTGATGCGCTCGGTTTTAATTTCTACCGGCCGAGCCCGCGTTACATTGCGCCGCCCGAGGCGCGCAAGATAATCGATCGGCTCCCGGAATCTGTTCTCAAGGTCGGCGTGTTCGTTAACGAAGGGCTTCATTCCGTCGTGCACATAACAGCGGAAGCCGGACTATCCGCGGTCCAACTTCATGGTGATGAATCACCTGAGTACTGCCGCGAGCTCGCCGGAACCTTTGTTATCAAAGCGTTCGGCGCCGACAATAATTTGCATGTAGAAGCTTACGACGTCGACGCGATCATGCTCGACACGAAAGACGACCTGCTGCATGGCGGCACAGGCCGCACGTTTGACTGGTCGATCGCGCAACGCACCAACCAGTCAGTGCCGAAACTTTTCCTGGCGGGCGGTTTATCGCCGGAGAACGTCGCCGAAGCGATCGCGACCGTGCGTCCCTACGCGGTTGATGCCTGCAGTTCGCTCGAAGAACGTCTTGGCAAAAAGAATCACGCGACGTTGCGTGCGTTTGTGGAAGCCGTTCGCAGCGTTGCTGCTTGAAACACAAAAGGCACAAATATGCTCCCAAAATCCGTTGTGCTTCTTGTGCCTCTTGTGGCCCCGGAGTATGCTAAGCCTTGTCCCAAAGTCTAAAACTTTCTGAGAGTCCTCCCGGTACAACTTTATTCGATTTGTTGGCCTCTACAGGTCTGACTATGAGTGCGCGGGCTGAAAAAAGAAACAGCGGAAAATTATCCGACCGTGCGCGCGGGCGCGTGTTGTTGATTGCGGACGACGATCAGGCGCGGTTTGTAGAAGCTGTGACGGCACGCGGAATGAGTGTGGTCGGTGTGGCGAACGGCGCGGCAGCGCTGGTTTCGTTGCAACGATCGCGCCCGCATCTCGTGGTCGCGAATCCTTCCGCGCGCGGGTTGAAAGTCCGAGAGTTGGCAAAAATGCTGGCACAGTCAGACGACGGAATCCCGCTGGTGCTCGCTGGATCGCAGCAGGCAACGCTCGACATTCGGCAGGCTGCATTGCGCGAAGGTGCTTTTGATTACTTCGAATTGCCGCTGGAGTTTGAACTGCTACTCGAACGAACGCAGCAGCTCGTCGTATTGCGGCAAAAGATAGATCAGCTTCGATCGGATGCGGATCTGGATTCGTTGACCGGTCTTGCGAATCGTCGGCGTTTTCGCGTGGCGCTGGCGCGAGAGGTTGAGCGGTGGCGGCGTTATCGGGTGCCGTGCGCGTTGTTGATGCTGGACATCGATCATCTGAAACGCGTCAACGATCAATTTGGACATCCGGCGGGCGACGCTGTCATTAGACAGATTGCGCAGACGTTGAAAGACGTTTCGCGCGATAACGACACGGCTGCGCGACTCGGCGGTGAGGAGTTTGCGCTGTTGCTGGCGGGTGTCGAATTGCAAAAGGCGGCAGTTGCGGCGGAACGTTTGCGAAGTGTACTTAGCGGCAGGCGTATTGATGGAATCGGAACGGTGACGGTGAGCATCGGCGTCGCGAGTTGTCCTGAAAATGCGACTTCAGAACGGACACTTTATTCCGCGAGCGACAGCGCGCTATACGTTTCGAAAAATTCCGGACGGGATCGCGTGTCGGTTGCGCCGCCGCTTCAGGAAAAATTGCCGGGTGTCTAATGCAACCTGATTCACTTGGTCATTGGGGCAAGTACGGCGGACGCTTCGTTCCGGAAACACTGATGGCGCCGCTCGAGGAACTGACCGACGCTTATCTGTCGAGCCGCGACGACGAATCCTTTCAAACAGAACTCCAGGATTTACTCACTAACTACGCCGGGCGGCCGACGCCTTTGTTTCACGCCGCGCGCCTCACCGAACACTCTGGCGGCGCGAAGATTTATCTCAAACGCGAAGACCTGCTGCACACCGGTGCGCATAAGATCAACAACACGATAGGTCAGGTGCTGCTCGCGCGGCGCATGAACAAACGCCGCATCGTTGCAGAGACCGGTGCGGGTCAGCATGGCGTTGCGACGGCGACAGTCTGCGCGTTGTTTGGTTTGGATTGCGTGGTCTACATGGGTGCGGAAGACATGCGGCGCCAGGCGTTGAATGTGTTTCGCATGCAATTGCTCGGTGCGGAGGTGCGCGAGGTAAACGCGGGTTCGCGTACATTGAAGGATGCGATCAACGAAGCGTTGCGCGACTGGGTGACGAACGTAGGGGATACTTATTACTTATTGGGCAGTGCGCTTGGGCCACATCCGTATCCATTGATGGTGCGTGATT
>DATNJO010000807.1:0-2838 GCA_035603895.1 Pyrinomonadaceae bacterium | reverse complement strand
CGCGACCTCGAAACAATCGAATCAGCATTGCGTATCGCCGAAACAGGACACTTGACACTCGCAACGCTGCACACCAACTCAGCAGCCTCAACCATTAACCGTATCATCGACGTCTTCCCCTCCGATCAGCAGGCACAGATTCGCGCGCAGCTCTCGTTGGTGCTCGAAGGAATTCTGTGTCAGGCGCTGTTGCCGCGCGCTGAAGGAGCGGGACGCGCCATGGCGCTGGAGATCCTGGTTCCCAACGGCGCCATCCGCAACCTGATTCGCGAAGACAAAGTTCACCAGATCTATTCGATGATGCAGACGGGCCAGGACAAGTACGGCATGCAGACGTTCAACCAGGCACTGGCGACGCTGTATCACAAACGTCAGATTTCTATGGATACGGCATTGCAGCGCTCGTCGAACGTCGATGAATTACGCGAGCTGATCGACCGTGGTTCGGGAGTAAATGCCGGTCAGTCGACAAAGCAACATGCCAGTCCGTATGCGCAAGGACGACCGATTGGAACCCGCCCGAACGTAGGAACCAGATAAGCCACCGGAGCTGATAGCCATGCCAACGTATGTTTTCAAAGGCCGCAACCGATTGAACGAGATCGTTGTCGGCGAGCGCGTCGCTGATAATCGCGAAGCGTTGCGCGCGCTCCTGCGGCGCGAGCAAGTTACGCTTACGTCCGTCAAAGAGAAGGGCCGTGAAATCGGTATTCCCAAAATTGGCGGGCGCAAGAAAGTAAAGGCGAAAGACTTGTCGATCTTTACGCGGCAGTTTTCAGTGATGATCGATGCCGGTCTGCCATTGGTCCAGTGTCTCGAGATTCTTGCGCAACAACAGGACAACAAGTACTTCCAGCAGATCCTGTTGCAGGTGCGGCAAGACGTCGAGGAAGGTTCGACGCTCGCCGCGGCGATGGCTCGGCATTCGCGCGTTTTCGATCAGCTTTACGCAAACATGGTGGAAGCCGGCGAAACAGGCGGTATTCTCGATCTGATTCTGCAACGCTTGTCGACTTTCATCGAGAAGATCGTGAAGTTGAAGCGCGACATCATCTCCGCGATGATCTATCCGACGGCGGTGATTCTGATGGCAATCATCGCGGTTGCGGTGATCATGATCGTGGTTATTCCGCAGTTCCAGCAGATCTTTCTCGGCTTGCTTGGTCCAGGTGAACCACTACCGTTACCGACCCGCATCGTCGTTGGAATCAGTAACTTTCTCGCTGGTTGGGGCGGAGCCGCTATACTTCTGACCGTGATCGGTCTTGGTCTCGGAATTCGTTTCTACTACAAGACGCCGGGCGGCCGAAAGAACATCGATCGGGTGTTGTTGAAGGTTCCGGTCATCGGCGACATCCTGCGCAAGATTTCCGTCGCCAGGTTCTCGCGCACACTCTCGACGTTGCTCTCCTCGGGCGTGCCGATTCTTCAGTCGTTGGACATCACCGCCAAGACTTCCGGCAACGTGATCATCGAAGAAGCGATCACGAAGGTTCGCATCGGTGTGGAGCGCGGTGAAAGCTTCGTAGAGCCGCTGAAGGCGACTGAAGTTTTCCCCCACATGGTCGCGCAGATGATCGGCATCGGCGAACAGACCGGCGCCCTCGACGCGATGCTCGGCAAGATCGCCGACTTCTACGAACAGGAAGTCGACTCCGCAATCGCTAACCTGCTGACGTTGATCGAGCCGATGTTGATCGGTTTCCTCGGCGTCACGATCGGTTCGATCGTCATCGCCATGTACCTGCCGCTGTTTACGCTCATCGGCAAACTCTCGCAGGGTCACTAGAATACGCGATCGGTAATGCGTCACATTTTTTGGAGTAGTACAGCAACTATTGATCTAAGTGTGTCGTCGTCTACGTTTGGCACGAGCGCTAATACGCAATCCGTATAGTTTTTCTCACGCCACGTTTTGAGTGTTCGCCAAACGACCAAAGCTGCCGAACTGCCAAAGATGGGCGGGACTGCCTTCGACACATCGGATTGATTGAGTTGAAGGAACGCAACGACTATCAACGAGAGGAATAAGACAACAGCCATCGCAATGCCGACTACAAAATACTTCTCGTTTCTCTTGCTTAGACTCTTCAACGACCTTTCCAGACCCGCACGGTCGGTGCTTGATACTGCAACATTAGGTTGAGGGATTGGTGATGGAGGCGTCGCAGCACGTTCGACGTCTCCTGGCGAGCCTAACGTTAAAGACGCTTTCGAATAGTCCTGAAGAATCTGTCTAAGCGACTCCATAATTCCCTTCCTCCCGATTTGTAAGAAGATAAGTTAGTGTGGACATCCTTCACTACGTCCATAAACGGCCGTGGCTGTTTGGCCAACAAACTTACCTGAAGGCCATAGAGATATAATCTGGCTCTTAATTCAGCAGGATGCCTGTTTGCTGCTACTACACAGTTGGATCTTTTGCTCCTCACGTGAGCAGCCGGTATGACGGAGTTACACATAGTAAGGTCGAGCAACCCGGCAAAATCGCTTGGAATAGCCTCAATCAACTCATCGACCGTGCGCAGACCGTCTCCAAACTCAATTGAGCGTGCAGGAGCAAGGCAACCTGGAAAAGCATATTCAAACTCCGAACGAGTAAGCCTACCCCTCACTCGTTCTTCCATTTGTTCAGGATCAAACTCCCGGCTCGCCGGCGCCTCCCAATACAATCTCTCAGCCTCAGCAGAAATCGTTCCGATTACCTGCGCAATCCGATGGCAGAGTTCTGAATCAGGTGCTTGAGCATCGGCATCGACCTGTAGCAATTCCTTGTCGAGCACTTCAAAAGCGTCTCTCGCGAACTGTTGTATGTCGTTCTCTGGCGACCGTAACAAC
>DATNJO010000806.1:0-5466 GCA_035603895.1 Pyrinomonadaceae bacterium | reverse complement strand
CCAACTGGTTTGCCCGCTGGTTCAACTCCGTATATGACAAACGAACGTCTTCACAACTCACAGCCACCGCATCGGGCGTGTAGTCGGCCTGCAACTCAAGCAGTTGTTGGAGGCAGACAGTCTCGGGAAACTGGCGCTCGGTCGCATTCCACTCATAAACAATCTCACGGCGTTCGTCAGCATTGAGTAGTTCAACGTCGCGCAGTAATTGCTCGGGGTTGGCAACGATCGCTTCCAGAATGCGCTGCCAGTGCGAGGTCATGCGCCGGATCGTGCTCTCGTCAAACAGATCCGTGCTGTAGCTGAGCGAGCCGAGGAGCTTGTTGCCGACTTCACTGACCTGAAGGGTCAGGTCGTTCTTCTCGGTTCCGTGATTGAGTGCGAGATTCGAGAATGCGAGATTCTCCGGCGCCTCCAGCTTCTGGCCGTCGTTCAGGAACACAAACATCGTCTGGAACAGTGGTCCATGACTGAGAGTTCGATCTGGTTGTAACTCTTCAACCAGCTTTTCAAACGGTACATCCTGATGCGTCTGCGCTTCGAGCGTCACTGCGCGCACGCGACGCAACACTTCGCGAATCGTCGGATCGCCGGACAGTCTCGTGCGCATCACCAGCGTGTTGACGAAGAACCCGATCAGATCCTCCATTTCGACGCGGCGACGGCCGGCGATCGGCGTTCCGACAGCGATATCGTTTTGACCGCTATAACGCGCCAGCAGTATTTGGAACGACGCCAGCAACGTGATGAAGAGCGTGCTGCCCTCGGCCTGGCTGAGCGTTCTGAGTTTTTCAGTCAGCGATTCGGGAATCTCGAGAAATACTGTGCTGCCTTTCATCGACAGCGCTGACGGACGCGGACGATCGGTCGGCAGATTCAATTCGGGCAAGCTGCCATCCAACTGATGACGCCAGTAGGCGAGTTCCTGCTCGAGCACTTCGCTCTGCAACCATTGCCGCTGCCAATAAGCATAGTCAGCGTATTGAATCGGCAATTCCGGCAGCACAGCGGGCACACCCTGGGACGCTGCTTTGTAGGCGCGCGGCACGTCACGCGTCAGCACGTCGATCGACCAGCCATCCGAAATGATGTGGTGCATCACCACGAGCAACGCGTGTTCGTGCTCGCCGAGTTTGAACAGGGTCGTGCGGAAGAGCGCATCGCTTTCGAGATTGAAGGGCCGTTGACTCTCCTCGACCGCGAGCTCATGGAGCATCGACTCTCGGTCCGACTCAGAGAAACCCTGAAGATCGACTACGGGTAAATCCTGAGTCCGAGTTGGGGCGATCACCTGAATGGGCTGTCCGTCGAGATTGACGAAATTTGTCCGCAGCGACTCGTGACGTTGGACAGTTTCGTTGAGACTTTCCTGGAGCGCGATTAAATTGAGAGGGCCACGGACGCGGAACCCGACCGGAATGTTGTAGGCGTTGTTGTTTGGTAGCAACTGGTCGAGAAACCAGAGGCGCTGCTGTGCGTACGAAAGCGGAAGTTGCGTCGTATCCGTGAGCCGTTGCAGTGGTGGCAGCAGGTACGTGCTGCCGGAACGCATCGCTTCCTCAATACGCTCGGCGAGATCCGCGAGTGTGGGCCATTCGAAAATGCTGCGGACCGGCAACTCCACCTGGAAGCTTTCGCGAATGCGCGAGATGATTCTCGTCGCCAGTAGTGAATAACCGCCAAGTGAGAAGAAGTTGTCGTCCCGGGCGATCCGTTCGATACCGAGAACTCGCTCCCAAATTCCGGCTAGGATCTCTTCGATCTGTGTTCGCGGGATTTGGAAGGACGCTGCGGATTCCAATCGTGTGCGATCCGGATCGGGCATTGCTGTGCGATCGATCTTGCCGTTCGGCGTTAACGGCAACTCGTCCAAGCGCACCCAGGCATTCGGCACCATGAAACTCGGCAACCGCTCCTCGAGATGGTGCTTCAACTCATCGCCGGTGATCGTTGTGCCATTGTCCGTGACGAAATAAGCGACCAGACGTCGATCTCCGTTCGCGCCTTGTTTCGCTAACACGACAGACTTCGCCACCGCCGGATGCTCAGAAAGCACAGTCTCGATCTCGCCGGGTTCGATTCTGAAACCACTGATCTTGACTTGATTATCAACGCGACCGAGGAAACGTATGAGTCCCTGGTCCAGGTAACGAGCCGCATCGCCGGTGCGATAGAGTCGGCGGCCGGGATGCCCAGCGTACGCATCAGGTATGAACCGATCGGCAGTTAGATCGGGACGTTTGTGATAACCGCGCCCGAGTCCTTCACCACCGATGAACAACTCACCCCGTTCGCCGATACCGGTTGGCTGCAAGGCGCTGAGTACATACGCGGTCGTGTTGGAGATCGGACGGCCGATCGGAACCGAAGGCCCCGGAAAATCAGAAGCGATCGGATAGCAGCAAGCGAAGGTTGTGGTTTCGGTTGGACCATAGCCGTTGATCAAACGGCAGCCGTTGAGTTGTTCGAGAGCCTTGCCGACGTGAACCGTCGAAAGCGCCTCGCCACCAGCTAACAACTGCTTCAGCGTATTCATTCGCTGAACATCGCTATCAACCAACTGATGGAACAATCCGCCGGTCAACCACAGAGTTGTAACCTGGGTTTTGTTCACAAACTCGGCCAGTTCCGCGAGAGACGGCAGGAAAGGCGGAAACACGACTAGCCGCGCACCGTTCAGCAGCGCGCCCCAGATTTCAAATGTCGACGCGTCGAATGAAACCGGCGCGAATTGCAGGAAGATCTCGTCTGAATTGAGATCGGCGTAGTTTGCGCCCTGGACCAGTCGCAGCACGTTGCGGTGAGTGATGCCCACGCCTTTCGGAGTGCCGGTCGAGCCCGACGTGTACATCAGGTAAGCAAGGTTGTCAGGCGTAACATCGGATTTAAGATCCTCAGCGGCTTCTTCGGTCAGTTCGTCAACGTAAATGAGCGTAAGATCCCTCTCCGCTAAGCCCGCCGCCTCTAACCTCCTGGACACGAGAACCCTCACGTCCGCGTCTTCCAAAACGAACTCGATGCGTTTCTGCGGATCGTTCAGATTGATCGGAACGTAAACGCCGCCGGCCTTCGCGATTCCCAACAGCGCGACGATCAACTCGACGGAGCGTTCCAGCATCATGCCAACAAACGTTTCCGGCCCGACACCTTCAAGTCGTAATTGTTGGGCCAACGTGTTTGCTCGCCGGTTCAGTTCGCGATAGCTAAGCTGTTCGTTACCAAACTCCACCGCGATCGCTTCCGGATTCTGCGCGACCTGCTGTTCGAAGATCTGATGAATGCACGCTTCGGGCAGCGCCACACTCGTATCGTTCCATTCTTCGACGACCTGGCGATATTCAGCATCGTCGAGCAACGAGAGCGTCGACAATGGTTTGTGGGGCTCGGCCAGAACTCTTTCGATTAGCCGCTCGAAACGTTGGACCATCCGGCCGATGAACGCCGGTTCAAACAAGTTCGCGCTGTACCCAAACGTGCCCCGGAGTCCGCTAGGCGTATCCTGAAGATAAATCTCCAGATCGAACTTCGTTTCCGGACTCGGCGCCACACCGAACGGTGCGCTCGAGCCTTCCATCTGCATCGTTGGTTGTTGCGTGCTCTGAAGCGCAAACACAACCTGAAAGATCGGATTGCGGCCCACCGCGCGCTCTGGCTGTAGCTCTTCGACCAAACGTTCAAACGGCACGTCCTGATGAGCGTACGCACCCAACGCCGCTTCCCTCACCTGCTTCAACAACTCCGCAAAGCTCAGGCTGTCGACGAAACTGGTCCGCAGCGTAACCATGTTGACGAAGAACCCGATCAACGGTTCGAGTTCCGCACGGCCGCGACCGGCTGTCGGAGTGCCAACGAGAATGTCTTTCTGATCTGTGTATCGCCGGAGCAGCGCATGGAAGCCTGCCATCAACGTCATGAAGAGAGTCGCGCCTTCACGCCGGCTAAACTCGCGCAACGATCGCGACAGCTCCGCGGAAAACTCGACGGAACATTGCGCCGCGTGGCTTGTGCGCGACGCAACCGGTGCGTGCTCTGCCTGAATATCGAGTAACGTTGGCGCGCCTTCGAGTTGCCGCTTCCAATAATCGATCTGTCCTTCGAGAACTTCTCCCTGCAACCAGTTGCGCTGCCAATGCGCGTAATCGGCGTACTGAACTGTCAACTCGGGCAGCATCGACGCTGCCCCTTCACCAAACGCCCGGTAAAGTGTTTCCGTCTCATCCAGCATCACTTCGAGCGACCAGCCGTCACTGACGATGTGGTGCATGTTGGTCAACAGGAGATATCGCTCGCTGCTGAAACGAACCAACGTGACGCGTAGCAATGGTCCGGTCGTGAGGTTGAACGGACGCAGTGCGTCGTCATTTCTCAAATGTGCCGCTTGAGCATCCTGCTCTTCGTTAGGCAGCGATCTCAGATCGACCAGCGACAACTTCACTGAATCAGCCGCATCAATCACTGGTTGCGGAAAACCTTCAGTCGCCGTGAACGTCGTGCGTAACACTTCGTGACGCCGCACCACTTCCTGCAACGCTTGCTCCAGCGCGATCACGTTGAGATCGGCGCTGATGTGCATTGCGAACGGAAGGTTATACGCATTGCTGTCGGGCTGTAGTTGATCCAGGAACCACAGACGTTCCTGCGCGTGCGAGACAGTCAGCGGTTCCTCTACCGGCCGCGGACGCAAAGGTAACGACTCCGCGGCGGAACCGGTTTGCGTGAGTTGCTCGATACGCGCCGCGAGCTCCGCGATCGTGGGCGACTCGAAGAGCGCGCGAACCGGCAGTTCGATGTGGAACGTGTCGCGGATACGGGAAGTAATTCGCGTGGCCAGCAGTGAGTGACCACCCAGCCAGAAGAAGTTATCGTCACGAGAAACGCGTTCGAGATTCAAGACCTGCTGCCAGATCGCTGCGAGCAGTTCTTCAATCAGCGTCTGTGGCGCCGAGAAGCTCGCTGTCGTGGTCGATTGTTCGGCATCAGGTTCGGGCAACGCGCGGCGGTTGATTTTGCCGCTCGGCGTCAGCGGAAGTTCGTCGAGAACGAACCAATCGGATGGCGCCATGTAAGCGGGCAAACGTTCTCTCAGCCAAGTCTTCAGGTCGTTGACGTTCGGTCTGACGCCGCCGCTTCCGGTGACATAAGCGACCAAACGTTGATGGCGTCGCGTTGTGCCGTGGGCCACGACGATCGCGTGCAGCACCTGCGGGTGGTTTCTGAGCGTGGCTTCGATCTCACCCAACTCGATCCGGAAACCGCGTACTTTGACCTGTGTATCGATGCGTCCGAGAAATTCAATTGTGCCGTCGTTGAGATAACGCGCGAGATCGCCCGTGCGATAAAGGCGTTCGCCCGTGCCGCTAAATGGATTGGGAAGGTATCTTTCCGACGTTAGATCGGGGCGGAAGAGATAGCCGCGCGACAGATTGGTGCCGCCGATAAACAATTCACCCGCGACTCCCGGCGGCG
>DATNJO010000805.1:0-14222 GCA_035603895.1 Pyrinomonadaceae bacterium | reverse complement strand
CTCCCATAGCCTAACGAAACGGAAAGAGCCATCATGCGCCGCGAATCAATAGAAGTGGAGACAAAGACAATGCTCAAGCGAATCCTGTTTTTTGCTTACGGAACTTTCAGTTACCTGATCTTCCTCGGAACGTTTCTGTACGCTATTGGATTCATCGGCAACTTCGGCGTGCCGAGTACGCTCGACGGCGCCGCGACCGGGCCGTTCCTGATCAGTTTCGCGATCGATGCCAGCTTGCTGACACTCTTCGCCGTGCAACACAGCGTCATGGCGCGCAAGTGGTTCAAGGACTGGTGGACCAGGATCGTGCCGAAACCGATCGAACGTTCGACTTACGTTCTGTTCTCG
This sequence comes from Pyrinomonadaceae bacterium, assembly GCA_035603895.1. GTDB lineage: Bacteria > Acidobacteriota > Blastocatellia > Pyrinomonadales > Pyrinomonadaceae > PSRF01. The sequence continues at coordinate 13,874 of DATNJO010000805.1, read as the reverse complement.
AGTGTCGCGCTCATCTTGTTGTTTACTTTGTGGCGGCCGTTGGGCGGTGTGATCTGGTCGATTGAAGATCCCACGGGCCGGTTCGTTCTGCGTGCTTTGTTCGCTTTTGGGTGGGGACTGGTGCTGGTTTCTACGTTCCTGATCAACCACTTCGATCTGTTTGGAATGCGACAGGTGTGGCGCTACTTGCGGAATCAACCTGAAGGCGGGATGAGTTTCGTCACGCCGGGGCCATACCGACTTGTGCGACACCCGCTTTACGTTGGCTGGCTCTTCGCGTTTTGGATGACGCCGTTGATGACCTCAGCGCATCTGCTCTTTTCAATCGCCACGACGGCTTACATTCTGATAGCGATTCAATTAGAAGAACGCGACTTGGTTCGCGAGCACGGCGAAACGTACGAAGAGTATCGACGCTCCGTGCCGATGCTTTTCCCGTCGTTGCGCAAACGTGAATCGAAACACGCGGTCAGGATACCGACGTAAGACGTATCAATCCCACTGCTTTGCTTCAGCGGGAGGGGCCATTTCCTTAAAGGTATGATCGTTGAGGTCGATCAGCCACGTTTTCGTTTTCGAACAGTCCGCCGCCACCCCAGCAATGCGTTTGTTCCCGCACCCGAACCGGGCGCAGTGTTGTTCGCGAATCCCGCGGACAAGATGATCTATTACTACAGCGAAGGCATGGCGGCGCCGATGGCAACTTCCAAAGCTATCGCAAGGTGCCACGCGCGGTGAAGATCGTCGATCGCAGTCTGCGCGAAGAAACCACCGGCGTTTATACAACCACGGCCCGTTTGCCGAAGCATGGCACTTACAACGTGTCGCTATTGCTCGACTCGCCCGGCGTCTACGAAGCGACGGTAAACGTGCCCGAAGCTGGGGTTTATCTGGTTTTCGTCGAGAGTCCTTCGCTGCGAGTTCGGTACCGCCAACTTCCATATCTGACCCTCACGCGCGCCACAAAGAGGCACAAAAAGCAGAAGGGAATTGGTGAACCCGTCTGGCCTTTTGTGCCTTCTTGAGGCATTTTCTCGACACAAAACCTCCACATTTAGCTCGTTGAAAACGATGTTTATCCTCTGCTAGACTTCTTTCCCCCCGACAAACGCCCCGAGCCTCAGCACAGTTTTCACGGAGTACCCAGGAATGAAGCGTTTTCTAATCCCGATGCTATGGAGTGGTTTCGCCACACTCCTACTTTTGATGTTGTTTATTCCTGAAAACAGGACCGAGGCGCAGACGAGCATTCCATTCGATGGCCATATCGTTCTTAACGTCCCGCTGGACCGCAAGATCTCCAAAGACATTCTCAAGAGAGTCAACGCCGGCCACGGAGCCGATCTGATTCGTGTCATCATTGAACCGGCTACCGAGCCGGAGTTATCACTCGATTCGACACTCGAATTCACCGGCAGCAACATTCGCAAGCTCAAGAGTTTTCGCACGCGCATCATCACGCTGCCCGCACTAGCAGCGGTTAATCTCGCTTCGCGTTCGGACGTGGCTTACGTCTCATTGAACCGCGATGTCCAGCCGATGGGCCATCTGTCATCGACGACCGGCGCAGATCAAGTCAGAACGACTCCCAATCCGGCGAGCACTTCACTCGACGGCACCGGTATCGGCATCGCCATTCTCGATTCGGGAATCGACACCGACCATCGCTCGTTTCTAAATCGTTCGAGCGCTATGCGCGTGGTTTACAGCGAAGATTTCACCGGCGAAGGACGCACTGACGATCCATACGGACACGGAACACACGTCGCCGCGCTCGCTGCTGGCAACGGCCGTATCTCCAACGCGAAATACGTCGGCATCGCTCCAAACGCAAACCTGATCAACCTGCGCGTCCTCAATTCACAAGGACTCGGCACCACGGGAACAGTGCTGCGCGCGCTCGATTGGGTCGCCGATAATCACATCGCTTACAACATTCGCGTCGTGAACATGAGTCTCGGTATGTTGGCTGTCGATTCGTATCGCAACGATCCGATCTGCCGCGCTGTGCGCCGCCTGGTTGACGCTGGCGTGGTTGTTTTTGCGGCGGCGGGAAACAACGGCAAAGACACCGATGGAAACAAGCTCTACGGTCACATTCATTCGCCCGGCAACGAACCGTCGGCGATAACCGTCGGCGCTACAAACACGTTTGGCACCGACGCACGCGATGACGACAGCGTTGCTTCGTTCAGCTCGCGTGGTCCAACGCGAAGTTTCATTACTGACGACGACGGCGTGAACCACTACGACAACATCATCAAGCCTGACATCGTCGCACCCGGCAACAAGTTGATCGAAGCCGAAGCCGTCGACAATTATCTGGTGACGCATACGCCGTCGCTTGACGCGGGCGTCAGCGGATCCGATCAGCGCAAGATGATGTACTTGAGCGGCACTTCGATGGCGACGCCAGTCGCGGCGGGCGCAGCGGCGTTGATGCTGCAAGCAAATCCGAATCTGACGCCGAATCTCGTTAAGGCGTTATTAATGTACAGCGCACAGCCTTTGGCCGGTTACAATATGCTCGAGCAGGGCGCCGGGCAGCTCAACATCGCGGGCGCCGTACAACTTGCGGAGTTGGTTCGCAGTGATTTGAGCTCGGCAACTGTCGGTGCGCCGTTGTTGACTGTTGAAACTCCACCGGCTCCTGAAAGTACGGTAGCGAACAAAACTTTCTCGTGGTCGCGTGGCATAGTGCTCAATCACACCTACGCCATTGGCGAAGACCTGATCACGCGCTACCAACTCGTCTATGCGCCCGGCAATCTGCTCGGCAGCGGCGTCGTCACCGGTGATGGCGTATTGACGCTCGATCCGTCGTTCTTCTCCGATGGTGTAGTTACGGGCGATCAGATCCTTACGAGTTATGGCGTGGTAACGGGAGATGGCGCGACCTTCCTTGCCGTCAATCTACTGTTTCAGAATCTCTTGACCGAAGCTAGCTGGTTGAGCGATGGTGTAGTAACTGGCGATGGTGTTGTCACCGGGGATGGCGTTGTTACGGGAGATATTGCCACTGCGCAATCAGCAATGCTTAACGGCGAAAGCGGTTCACCTATGCCAGTAACGTTGGATAGTGGCACTGACTGTCTGGACTATTAAACTTATCCACAAGCTTTACACTGACTGCACAGATCCCAAATCTGTGTGTAAGCGGTTGTATTCTGCAGTTATGAGGTAGCACCGATGAGCGCTGCAGAAGTAAATGTAAATCGACTTCACTTCGCACAAATTTATGCGTGGTCGCTCATGAGTACGGGAGTAGCGGCCGCGCTTGTCTCGATCTACAACTTGCCTTTCCACACTTTGGATGCCCGTTTTTTCTTCCTCTGTTTGATGGTGATTGCGAGTTCGTTCATCGCAGTCCGGATACCGCGCGTCAGCGGGCGAATTACAGTTGCCGATACCTTTGTGTTTCTCGGCATGCTTATGTACGGCGGCGCTGCCGCGGTTCTGCTGTCTGCCCTCGAAGGCTTCGCGGTGACGATGATTATCAGCAAAAAGCCACGGGTATTCCTGTTGAACTCGGCGATTCTCGCCACGAGCACGTTTTTTACGTCAACTGCTTTGAATCTGATCTTTGGTCCACCAGAAAGTCTCATAGCCAACGATTTCTCGGAAAAGTTCCTTTACGCGATCTGCGTGATGGGGTTCGTGCAGTACATCGGCAACACGATGCTGATTGCAATCGAGAAGGCGGGCAAGATTAAAGAGTCTGTCTGGAATACCTGGCGCACTTATTACTTATGGACTTCGGTCACCTATTTCGCGGGTGCGTCCGCCGCCGGCATCATCGCCATTCTCATTAAGTCGTACAGCTTCTATGCCGTCGTCGCAACCCTGCCGATCATCCTCATCATCTGCTTCACGTACCAAACGTATCTCAAGAACATCGAAAACTCAGTCGCCCAAACAGACGCCGCGCGGCTGCACGTGCAGGAACTTTCGGGCTACATCAGCGAGTTGCAACGTTCCGAAGAAGCTCGCGGACAACTGTTGTTGCGGGCCGAACGCGCGCGCGCTGAGGCAGAGGCTGCCAATCGAATCAAGGACGAGTTTCTGGCGACACTTTCCCACGAATTGCGTACGCCGCTGACTTCGTTGCTCGGTTGGTCCAGTGTGTTGCGCGAATCTCGTCGCGACGAAAAAGTGCTGGCCCAGGGACTCGACGCGATCGATCGCAACGCACGCGTTCAAGCGCAACTCATCGACGACCTGCTCGACGTGTCGCGTATCGTTTCCGGCAAGCTGAATCTCGACGTGCGTCCGCTCGACGTTTGTTCCGTCACGCGCGCGGCGATCGCGGTCGTGCAACCGGCTGCCGACGCGAAAGGGATTACGTTGGACTACTGGGCGCAACCAACGCTCGGCGCGATCTCCGCCGACTCCGCGCGTCTTCAGCAGATCATCTGGAATTTGTTATCAAACGCTGTGAAGTTCACGCCGCACGGCGGCCGCATAAATGTGCGTGTTCTGCGCGATGGCTCGAACGTTAAAGTCACGGTGAGCGACACTGGCCAGGGTATCGATCCGGAGTTTCTGCCGCGCGTGTTCGATCGTTTTCGTCAGGCTGACAGTTCAACCACGCGCAGCTTTGGCGGTCTTGGTTTGGGACTCGCGATCGTTCGGCATCTGGTTGAACTTCACGGCGGTACGGTTTCCGCTGAAAGTGACGGCGTCGGCAAAGGCGCGACTTTCTCCGCTTCGTTCCCGTTGCTTACGGATCGCACTGAGCCGATCGCCATGATGCACAGTGGTGAGATTCACGCAACTGAATTTCGCTCGCTCGACGGTTTGCGAGTTTTGCTTGTTGACGACGAAAGGGAAACGCGCGAGATCATCAGCACCGTTGTCGAGCGCACCGGCGCGGAGGTCAAAAGCTGCACCTCGGCGCGCGAGGCGCTCACCGCGTTGGTTGAATGGCGCCCGCACATCATTCTGAGCGACATCGGCATGCCCGATGAAGACGGCTACAGTTTCATCGGCCGCGTCAGATCGCTCGCGGATAACGATGGTGGCAACACGCCCGCCGCCGCCCTGACTGCTTACGCACGCGAGGAAGATCGCAAACAAGCTCTTGCCGCTGGCTATCAAATGCACATCGCCAAACCGATCGCCGCCGCCCAACTCGTCATCATGATCGCCAAACTGGCCGGCCGCGAAAACTAGACCACCAGGCTCAGAAAAACCAGTACTCACTCGCTGGTAGATCCTTTACGTGAGGAGTAGAATCCTCACGCCCTCTCTCAATCAATTCCTCCCGATCCAGCCGTGGCTGAAACGAGCCCAGCGCGCAAGCCTTAATGCATTCGGCCTTCTTTCACACCGGAGGTATCCATGGCTAAAGGCGACTACAAAATATTCGACAACGTTCATTTTCAATCCGTCACCGCACCACCGCGCCGTTACGGCGTCATGTTTAATCCCAGTTCTTCACGTTCGCGATTGCGCATCAGAGACTCCGGCAAGCGTTATGGGGTTCGACTCCGTCCGGACGGCAAGGTCGAATACAGTACCGACGGCGAGGTGACCTGGAAACTCATCACTCCACTGAAGGACATCTGTACCGACCTACCGTTTCCGGCATTTATCTCGCACGAAAAACGGCGCATCGGCGACGAACTCACAAACATCGTTTTCGACCAGATCGCCGTTGGACGCGGACGCATCATCGGCAAAGAAGCCGGCACCGATCGACTATTTCACCTCTACATAGACGAACTCTTTCGCTCGCCGATAGTCGCATGCAATCCCGGCGAGAACCCCCGGCAACCACCGTTGCCGACCGACAACTACGACGACGTCCATGACGCAAACGATTTCAAAGACATCCCTATTCCGCCGTTCAATATGAAAGTCGATCCGGAGTACTTCACCACGGATCCGCCCACAGTCGTTGTTCCTCAGGAGGGAACGCGAAAATACAATAACCACCCCGCCAGTCTACGCCTGCCCGTTTTCAACGAATTGATCGACACGGACTTCTCTGACGTGATGCTGGTGCTCGAGCGCGCGCGTACGTGGTACCTCAAAGACACTCGTTCACAACTCGCGATCGTCTCGCAGGACGATCTCGGTTTCAGCGATCAGGATCTTGAAGACGTTTTCACGGTGGAGGCCATCGTCAGCATCCTCGAATCCGTTAAGAAGGCGGCCGGAGAACAGAGCGACAGTTGGTTCGCGAACCTGATCCTGGATCGGCTGTTAGACCCGAACCAGATTGGCGCCGACTGGGCCGGAAAAATCCAGACACAAGGCTCAGGAATAATGGTCTTCGCAGCGTATGCCGCACTTGGATTCCTTCTCTATACCCTCGGAAAATCAGGAGCAATCAACACCGAGAAGGGCGGAAAGATTCTGATCGCGCCCAAGAAGCTGCTGGATTACATCGCCAACCCACCGGATATAAAGCCGAAAGCAAAGGCCCACCTGGACGAGGCACTCGCGAAACTAATGGACCTCGTCTCGCAGCTCATGCTGCGTTCACGCCGGGCCAACCTGCAGCGATACGGCGCTCGGCCCGATGTTAATCGTCCGAATGAATTGCCGGCGGAGTGGACACTCGAAGATCGAATGCCGACGCCAAATCAGCCTCCTTCGTGGATGCCTGTTCACGTTCGAACCACCTATATGCGTCGAAAGAAAGCCGGCGTCGGAGCATGGAAGAGGGTCTACAAGGAATCTGATTCTTTTCATCTGGTCTGGTTGGCGGCCAATGCGGACGGCAGGCTGATGTTGTTTGGCGCAGGGGGAGGCGATCGACTCTTTCGCACGATGCAAAAGAAGCCAAACGGCGAATGGGATGGCGAATGGTTGCCGTTCAAAGATGGCGACACTGTTAAGAAGCTGGCCCACACGCGCAACATTGATGGCCGGCTCGAAGTTATCAGAATTGCGAGCGACAACCGCATTTTCCATGCGACACAGTTCTCGCCTAATAGCAAAGTATTCAACACCTGGCAGGAGCTTTACTCGTCAACAGACAAGCGGGTCTCAATCGCGGTCGAGGCAAATCTCGACGGACGGTTGGAGGCTTTCGCAGTTGGTGAAGACGGACTCGTTTGGCGCACCCAACAAACGCTTAAAGGAACGTGGTCCAGGAAATGGGTCCCGGCCTTTAGCGCCGCGGACAAGTTGACCCAAGTGTGGATGGCGCGGAATGGGAATGGAGTGCTCGAAGCCGTCGGCGTTGCTAAAAACGACACGATCTGGCACACGAAGCAAACGTCGGCCGGTGGACCCTGGGAAGGCGGCTGGAGTGAACTCTATTCTGACGCCGATAACCTGCATACGCTGAACATCGGCCGCAACGCTGATGGAACCCTGGAAGTTATCGGCGTTAACTCCAATGGAACTATCTGGCGCACCGGGCAGGATTCACCGGGCAATTGGAGTGGCAAGTGGCAGCAACTCTTCCAACCTGACGACACGCTCAAAGAGCTGTGGGTTACGACCAATGCGCAAGGCTGGTTAGAGATTGTCGGTGTCGCATCCGACAAGACTGTTTGGCATGCGTGGCAAGACACTTCGAATGGCGATTTCACTAGCGGCTGGCACCAAATTGAGACGATCGAGGGCCGCGAGACTTTGGCAATCGGTCCAAACGCCGATGGTTCGATCGAAATAATTGGCGTTCAACCAAGTGATTTTTTCACGGACCACGTTTGGCGCATGCGCATTCAGGCGGAAAAACGTTTTGCGATTCAGTATTCCAAAGTGCTGGATATCGGCATCGGCTCGAGTCACTGGAATGAGAACTGGCAAACACATTTCGGTGGCGAAATCCACTCGTTGCTGGCGCCACGGCCGTTGTTTCAAGGTGAGCGCTATAGCTTGACGCAATATCGTTTTCTCAATGGACCAGTCATCGATGGCGATGCGTTCAACGACGGCACCACTAATTTCTACATGATGGTCAAGCTGGGACCGCCGGGGCTTCCTGATGCTGGTGGGATGGTCCAGCGTTACGCGATCCTCTGGTTCGACGAACAGACCTACTTCACGCAACGCTATCGCCTGCTGCATCCGACCGACGACACCCTCGGCGATCTTTTTTCGCTACCGCACTACCTCCGGGACAATCCAAACTGGTACGACTTTCATCTCGCGAAATACTGGTGTCCGTTTCGTGCCGATTTGATCAACGACAACAGCCGCATGGCTCTACGCCGAAACGTAATCGCCGTGACGGGACTCAACCCAACAACGCAGCAATGGGAGATCTACACGATCGTCTTCAATTACGGACTCTGCGATCACAGTTGGCGTTGGCGTCTCTTTCCTCAAGCACTGCAACGGCTGGTCGATGCCGGGAGCGCCCAGGATCAAAACCCGCAGCTTCCACCCGACGTCATTAATGGTCCGGCAAACGCTTACGTCGTAGTGAACACGATCGATCTACGTGACGATACGTTCTTGCACGTGCGCGGCTCGCTGAGGAATCCCGTGACTAACACTCTGCGCGTCGGTCGCTGGCTTCAACGTTACCTGCCTGCGGATTGCCGCAACGTGCCCGAACGACACGCGCTGACGGGCCAGAAACCCGCAGCCAGCTTCGATCACAAGTGGGATTTTGTCTCGGAGGCGGCATACAAGCGTGCCGATCGGTTTTATCAGTTCGGCGTTTATGAGGATCTGATCGATTCACGGGGCCAGTATTACAAAGTCGAGTTGTTGCCGAGCCCGGGAGGCACGCCGGTCTTCGCAGACGTTGGCGGCCGCGTGTGGAGGAGCGACAAATCCGTATTCGACGGTGGAGATCGATTGCGGATGAACACCATCAACTTCAACTGGAGTGTGGAAAAGTCGAACGGAGCCATCGTCAAACGAATGAGTTCGGACGAGCCTGATGACCCTGAGCTGCTGGTGCACGACTTTCGCGAACGGCCGAGCATTTCGATGTACGAACCGGCCGCGCGCTTTCGCATCCTCGAGCGAAAGCCGCTGGGCCTGATTGCCGTTTTCTACGATAAGCGCGACGACGAACTTCAGGCGGCCAGCAATCTGCCGCAGCCTACTACGCTCCGCCACGATCTCATCGAAAACGATATTCCCAATGCGTGGAGGACCGACGACGGCGAACCGATTCCCCCGACCGGAACTGACCCGAATTTCTTCAATGTTCGGGTCTTGTTCAAGTCGAACCAGCGCGTCGAACAACCGCCTAACGTCCGCAAGGCACAAATTCTTATAGACAACGCTCCGGGCTTGCGCCGGCTGCACGTCTCGTTTTGGACACCACAAACCGAACAAGAGGTTTGCGTCAATATCTGGAAAGTGAGTCTGGCGGCTATCGATCAGAACGGCGTAGTGTTTACGATTTTTAGCAAGGAACGTTTTGGGAATTTCGTCCGCCGCGCGCAGCCCGATGCGCCGGTTCCATCCGACTTCACCGGAGATTTGGGGGACGCGTGGCGCTATGATTTCGCTTTCGACTTCGCGCGGGAGGTGGAGACTGACGTCCGGCGCGTCTGCACGCCGGATGGTCACATTGAATTTGGGACGAGTCTCTGGTTCGAAGACATTGTCGGGCATCGCGCTCTGGCGGACGACCTGATTTTTGGAGTGACAACTTTGGTCTGATTTGTGGTAAGAAGTACGCCATGAAGACCACACCTGTCGGAATTGGAATTGTCGGGGCGGGGTTTGCGCGGACTACGCAGATTCCGGGTTTTCGTGATTGCATGGGCGCGAAGGTGGTCGCGATTGCGAGCCGCCATCGCGAGCGCGCCGCCGAAGTCGCAAACGAGTTTGGCATCGACCACGTCGCGGCCGATTGGCAGGAGTTGGTTGAACGCAACGACGTCGATCTGGTCAGCATCGTAACCCCACCTTCCACGCATTTGGAGATCACGCTCGCGGCGCTGGAGCAGCGCAAAGCCGTGTTGTGTGAAAAACCGATGGCTTTGAATGCTGATGAAGCCTTGCGTATGGTGGAAAAGGCGCGCTCTGCAAACGTGCTCGCGTTGGTCGATCACGAGTTGCGGTTTCTGAACAGCCGCCGCACGATGCGCGGCATGTTGCAAACAGGAGCGATCGGATCTGTACGTCACTGCAACTACGTTTTTCGTTCCGACTATCGCGGTCTCGCCGATCGTGGTTGGGACTGGTGGTCCGACGCGAAAATGGGCGGCGGTACACTCGGCGCGATCGGTTCTCACGTGATCGATTCCTTCCGCTGGATGTTGAGCACCGAAGTCAGCCGCACGCTCGGCATGCTCACCACCCACATCAAAGAACGGCCGGACAAAGGCTCGGGCGGCATGCGTGCGGTGACCACTGACGACGAAGCGAAACTGCTGTTTCATTTCGCGGATGGACCACACACGTCGGGCGCGACCGGAGCGGCTGCGCTTTCAGTTGTCGAATCCGGGAAGTATGAGAATCGTCTCGAGGTCTACGGAACGAAGGGAGCGTTGATGGTCGAGGAGACCGGCGAGTTGTGGCTCTCGCCTGCGGGGTCGGGCACGTGGCGGCCAGTACAGGTCGATCAGGATCACATGGCGCAGGGAATGCGCGAGAGTAGTTGGTCGCGTGGATTCACAGCGTTCGCCTGCCGCATCGTTGAAGCGATGCGCAGCGGGAGAAAGACGGTCGAGGACGCAGCGAGTTTTGAGGATGGTTATCGAGTGCAACTGGTCCTCGATGCAGTGCGTGAATCAAACGAGCGTGGTTGCTGGGTGGACGTCAGTGCCTGATCCGATCCGCGTTGGCGTCGACACCGGCGGCACTTTTACCGATTTCGTCTTTGAACAAAACGATGATATCCATCTCTTCAAGATCCCTTCTACACCCTCCGATCCTTCAATAGCCATTCGCCAGGGCTTGGATCGGATCTGTTCGCAAATTCCTGTCCAACTATCTCAAGTCGAGGTAGTTCACGGAACAACAGTCGGCACAAACGCCTTGCTCCAACGCCGCGGCGCACGCATCGCGCTGATCACTACCAAAGGTTTTGAAGACGTACTCGTGATCGGGCGTCAGGCGCGGCCCGAACTCTACAACCTCAACGCTGTAAAGCCACCACCGCTGGTTCCAGATGATCTTCGTTTTGGTGTCGCTGAACGAGTTGTTGCTTCGGGCGAGATATTACAGGCGCTCGACGAGAAGGAACTGAAGCACCTCGTCGAGAGGCTGAAGCGTGAGTCCGTGGAATCCGTGGCCGTTTCGTTCCTCTTTTCTTTCTTGCATCCACAACATGAAGAACAAGTAGAAAAGGCGATTGAGACGCTTGGCGTGCCGGTTTCAATTTCCAGCAGGATATTGCCTGAATATCGCGAGTACGAGCGCACGTCGACGGTTGTCATCAATGCTTACCTTCAACCATTAATGGGTCGCTACCTGAACCGTTTGAATAGCGGCTTTGGTTTACGCGTGATGCAATCGTCAGGCGGAAGTATTTCTGCTGAGATGGCCGCGATCGAACCGGTGCGCACGATTCTTTCGGGACCCTCCGGTGGTGTTGTCGGCGCGCTACGTGCAGCGCAATCCGCGGGACTGGAAAACATCATCACTTTTGACATGGGCGGCACTTCAACCGACGTCGCGTTGTGCGACGGCGGCGCGATCCGCACGACGAACGAAGCAACTGTCGCAGGACTGCCCGTCGCGGTTTCGGTGATGGACATTCACACCGTCGGCGCGGGCGGCGGCTCGATCGCGCGCGTTGATGAAGGCGGTTCGCTGCGTGTTGGACCAGAGTCAGCCGGTGCAGATCCCGGTCCGGCGTGTTACGGCCGATCGATGTTGCCCACCGTGACAGACGCGCACGTCGTGTTGGGCCACTTCGGCGGCGGCGGTCTGTTGGGTGGTGAATTCAAGCTCGACGCGAACCGTGCGCGCGAAGCGATGCAACAGTTGGCAAACGATCTGAGCCGCGTGTCTGGGAAACGTTCCAGTGTTGTGGCTGCGGCTGAAGGAATCTTGTCCGTAGCAAATACAAACATGGAGCGCGCGCTGCGTCACATTTCAGTCGAACGCGGTCACGATCCGCGACAGTTTGCGTTGCTGCCGTTTGGCGGCGCGGGCGGTTTGCACGCGGTTGAACTCGCGCGCGCGTTGCGTATTCCGATGGTGATCGCGCCGCCCGTTCCCGGTGCGTTGTCGGCTGTGGGCGTGATGGTTGCGGACGTGATCAAGGATCAGAGTCGCACGGTGATGTTCGCGAACGATCCGAAGCAGATCGCGCGCCTCGCGAAAGTTTTCGCGGAGATGGAACGCGAAGCCGTGGCGCTGCTGCGTTCTGAAGGTTTTTCGCGAGTGAAACAACGGCACGAACGCTCGCTCGCGATGCGCTATCGCGGGCAGTCGTTTGAGTTGGAAGTGAGAAACACGACTGGCGATATCGCTGCGAGCTTTCATCTTGCGCATCGTGAGCGTTACGGCTACGCACAAGAGAACAGCGAGATCGAAATCGTGAGTGCACGTCTGCGTTCCTTCGGGCTCGTGCCGAAGCTACCAGTGCGCAAGATCAACGTATCACGCGGAGTCGCAAACCCACACGAGAGTGCTACGACTTACTTTTCGGGTCGAAAACTAAACGTCGGTATTTACCGGCGAGAATTGTTGGGTGGCGGTGTGAAACTGAAGACGCCGTGCATCGTGACTGAGTACTCAGCTACAACACTGATACCAGCCGACGCGAAAGCACGCGTGGACCGTTTCGGCAACATCCTTATCGAGTTAGTGGACAGGATGCACAGAATTAACAAGACTGGCCCAGGCAAATAAGCCATCTTGTTAATTCTGTAATCCTGTCAAAAGAAAGTATGAAAAAAGCCCGTTTCGATCCCACGACGCTCGAGATTTATCGCGCACTCTTCACTTCAGTGGCTGAAGAGATGGGCGTCGCGCTGCGCCGTACCGCCTTTTCGCCAAACATCAAGGAACGCCGCGATTACTCATGCGCCGTCTTCGAAGCGAACGGACGCGTGATCGCGCAGGGCGATCACATGCCGGTCCATCTCGGTTCGATGCCGATGGCCGTAGCGGCCGCGTTGAAAGAGATCAAATTCGCGCCTGGCGACGTTGTCGCACTCAACGATCCGTTTGCCGGCGGCACACATCTTCCCGACGTCACACTCGTGATGCCTGTGGTCAAAGCCAGGCGCATTCTGTTCTACGTCGCGAATCGCGCACATCACGCGGACATCGGCGGCGCAACGCCGGGCTCGATGGGCCTGGCCACAGATATTTACGGCGAGGGCATCCGCATTCCACCGATCCGTCTCGTCAGAAACGGCGTGTTGGACCACGACACGATGCGTCTGCTGCTCGCGAACGTGCGTGGCAACGTAGAACGGCGCGGCGATTTCGACGCGCAAATCGGTTCGCTGAAAACCGGCGCCGCGCGTTTACTCGAAATCATCGAGCGCCGTGGTGAAAAAGAAGCGGCCGTCTACGCGGCGCAGCTAATCGACTACTCCGCGCGCCTGATGCGCCACACGATCGCTTCGATTCCCAACGGTACTTACGAGGCAGAGGACGCGTTAGACGACGACGGTATCGACGATCGACCGGTGCGCATAAAAGTCCATGTAACGATTCGTGGCGAACGTGCCGTGATTGACTTCACCGGCAGCGCGCCGCAGGTCACCGGCGCAATCAACGCGGTCGAAGCGATCACCGTTTCCGCGGTGTCGTATGTGTTCCGTTGTCTCGTTGGCGGCGAGGTGCCGGCGAGCGCGGGATTGATGGAGCCGATCGAGGTGATTGCACCCGCGGGAACAGTCGTCAACGCCAATCCGCCCGCGTCCGTTGCGGGAGGAAACGTAGAGACGTCACAACGGATCGTCGACGTGCTGTTCAAAGCGTTGGCCCAGGCGTTGCCGGATCGAATACCGGCGGCGAGTCAGGGGACGATGAACAATCTC
>DATNJO010000804.1:0-6711 GCA_035603895.1 Pyrinomonadaceae bacterium | reverse complement strand
GAGCACGAGGTATGGAGCAAATCTGCGCGTCGAAGACTTGTTGACTTGTATCATTCTTCGCCTTATGCTCAGCGACGATCGTAGAGTTTCGCATTCCTCTCAGTTTAGACCGCCTCATGACCAACATCCCTCATGAGAAGTTGTTAGCTTTACCTAAATTACCTCGTGCAAACGCCGCTCGCTCTAAAAGGCGCGTTTGTGTAACGATAGTTACTCTCTTTTTCTCTTCCTTTCTTCTTCCCGGCTCAACCATCTTTGCGCAGGCCAAGGAGGACCAGGCAACCCTTCATCTTGTCGAACAGTTGGCAAGTCGCGATGTTGATGTTAGACGCAAAGCATCCGAATCATTAATGAGATTGGGGCCGACCGCCAAAACGGCCTCTACTGCATTAGGCAACGCGCTACAGGATCCTGACCAGACTGTAAGGTACAACGCTGCTCAAGCGCTGGGACGAATTGGTCCAGAGGCAAAGGTCGCGATTCCGGCCCTTGGTGCCGCCCTAGGCGATTCAAACAAGGACGTACGCCAGAGTTCTGCCTGGGCTCTAGGGAAAATAGGCGCCGAATCGAGGTCCGTCGCTCCTGCATTGATTCAGGCCCTTAAGGATGAAAACAAAGATGTAAGAAGAACGGCGGCATGGGCCTTGGCGATCTCCGGAGTCGAGGAGCGGGCAGCGGTACCAGTGCTACTAGAGGCATTAGGGGACTCAGAAGAGAGTAATCGTGAGACGGCAGCCAGAGCTTTGGGTCGAATTGGCGTAGAAGCTAAAACGACACTGCCGGCATTAGTAAAAGCATTGGAGGATCCGAGTGCTGATGTCCGCAGAGTAGCCGCTACCGCAATCGGAAACATGGCGATTAGTCTGCAACACGGGAATGATGTCGAGTCAATCGATCAGCTAAGACTCGTCTACGACACCCTGCAACGACACTCTGATCGAGATGTCAGGGATCAAGCCTATATTGTGCAACAGGCCATTGACGGTCTTGAGTTAGCAAGGAGCAAGACTGAGGATAAACAATCGAGCTGGTCGCTTGCGATGACAATCATAACGGTCCTGGCGAGCATAGCCGGGATTGTAGGTCTGTTGTACTTCTTAGTTATTGGGCAGAAAAGCATACCTGAATATCGAAAGCAGCGTCGTGAAAGCCGGGTACAGACGAGTTCGTCAATTGAGAATACGAATCAACAATCTGCGCAAAGTGTTAACAATGTACAGCCGTCTCCAGTAGATGCGAGCACGGTTCTGTATAGCGCCGATAAAAGACTCACATGTCTAAGCTGTGGTGACGACGGACGGGAACTTTGTTTCAGTGGTTTTTCGCAGATCGTCTTCGCACTTCCTGCAGACTCAGCTCAAGCGATAGAAATTGGATCGCATCGAGGAATCGTCAGGGCAGTAAGAATTAGTCCACGTAGCTCCCACGTAGCTTCGTGTGGCGATGATGGACTAATACGACTCACCGATTTGCGAACCAAAGACTTCCAGATAATAGGACAACACGCCGGTCCAGTTTATTCGGTTGCGTTCCATCCGAACGGAAAATTTCTCGCCTCCGCAGGAAAAGATCCCGTGGTCCGGTTATGGAACGTAGAAGGAGCGCCTATCCAGAAGCCAAGTACTGAGCCTCGATTTAAAGGGCAATTAGTTAGGGAGTTTAGACATCGAGGGGTAACTTTATTCGGTGCCGATTTTAACCTTACGGGAGATCTCCTAGCCATCGGCGGAACTAAAGGCACAACTATGGTTTGGAATACACAAACCGGTAAGGGGCGCAAGCTAATAGGCTTCAAGGAAACAGTCTTTTGTGTGCGGTTTGATCCTTCTGGCAACTTCGTAGGTGGCAGCAGCGCCGACGGCACAATTCGAATCTGGAATCTTCTTACGGACCAAGCTCAAGTACTAAAGGGCCACAGCGATACAGTTCGCTGTATCACCTTCCATTCCTCGGGGAAGTTTCTTATTTCAGCAAGTAAAGATCGTACCCTTCGCTTGTGGCACCTAGAATCGCTCAGGTGTTGGGTTTTGGAAGGACATACAGATTACGTCTATGGAGTAGAGTTTAACTCCGCCACAGGACAGATTCTCTCAGTCAGTGGTGACGGCACACTCCGAACGTGGTCATTTCCATCTGAAGCGTCGGAATTGTTAGGACTCCCACGATGATTATCGACACATTTGTATGCGACTACGGCGGCGTGGTCTCTGATCATTACAGTGAACCGTACCAAGGGCAACTCGCTTCTGCGTTAGGTGTCACCAAGAAGCGTTTGCGCGAGCTTTTAAGTGAAAGATCGCCGCATGGTCGTTTGTATCGCCTCGATCGGATGTCCAAAACGCAGTTTTGGATCGAGGTGATGAAGCTGGCGGGAAAGGTAGGGTTGGACGAGGATAACCTACAGGACTTGTGGGCAAAGACGTACATCCCGAATGCGGCTGTCTTGAGTTTACTTAGCCACATCAAGGACCAGCTTGAGGTACAGACGGCGATAGTGATGAACGAGGACCGATGGAGATACGAATACGTGCTGGAACGGTATGATATGAAGCGTTATGCCCCTGTAATTATCGCATCGTTTGAGGTCGGCGCCATTAAACCAGAGGAGCCAATCTATCGAGAAGTTCTAACCCGAGTCAACCGTAGAAGTAACCCTGAACGCGTGCTGTATGTTGATGATCGTCAGACCCATGTTGATGCCGCGAAGGCCTGTGGAATGAATGGCTATTTGCATATCAATCCTGGAGAGTTGGCGGGCTTCGTCGACACAATTTCTCTCGTCAAATTTCAACCGGATCTCGGAAAGGAAGCACCATGAGTTTGCCAAAAACAGTTGTTGCGATCGAGAGCTACGTGCCGCTCGAAATCCCTGTCATGAAAGCTCAAAATGTTAACCTCATACTCTTAGATGAGAATGCGGTAATCGCGCAGCAAATCAAACATGACCAAGTAGACTTTCAGCCAAGTCCCACTGAAGCCATCTTGAGGTCTCCTCGACTAGCACATGACACATATCAGTATCTTTATGAGACGCTTCAACGAAGAAACATAATACTGATTAACACTCCTGAGATGGTGCGGCGAGCGTCAGAATTCGAACTGCACTATCCCCTTATTGAAAAGGCAACGCCCCGCTCTTTAATTGTTTCTGCGAACGTCTCGCCACGAGATCTTTATGAGGAGATCCAAAGAACCGGGCTCAGACTTCCACTTTTTGTGAAGACAGAGATCAAGAGTCTTAAATCAGGATCAGTTATCGAAGAACTCTCGGTGAACGCCTTGGACACTGTCCTAAATAACCTACGCACTCAGTTGTCGGGCTTTTTCAGAATCATCGTAAGAGAGATGATAGAGTTAGAGCGTCTCTCTGACTACCCGGACACTGCCTTAGAGTATCGGGCGTTTGTATTACATAACCAAATAATAATTGTTCAGGATGGCACCGAAGGCAAGCCTAGTCCTCCTATTGTCCAAACTGGCGGCGATCGGTTCTACAAAGAATGGATCGATGCTTTAGCGCGGGCGAATTTTTCTAACTTTTACATTATGGACATTGCTCGTTCTGCTAAGGATCGCGACTTCGTTATTATTGAGATTAAGGACGGTCAGTATACAAAAATTCGTGACGTTGATGCCTTCTGGCGCCGGATTTAATTCCGAACTCGGTGTAGCTCATTTCCTCCTCAACTCTTCACTCTCTCATGTATATGAATCAACTTGTTCGTAAGTGATGTTTGCTTTCAGATGGAAAATCGGATTCCTAATGTTCTTAGGGATACTGATTAACTACCTCGATCGAGTTAACATCTCGCACACAATCTTGCTGATGTCACGGGATCTGATTCTAACCCCAACACAGCAGGGGATAGTCCTTTCTGCATTTTCGTGGGGGTATGTTCTTTTCATGCTCCCTGGCGGACGATTGGTCGATCGGTTTGGCCCGCGTGCAATGAGCGCACTCTCCTGCGCGACATGGTCTTTATTCACGGGCTTGATCGGAGTCGTTAGCAGCTTTTCGGGTTTAGTCCTATTAAGGGTATTTTTGGGGGTAGCAGAGGCACCTATTTTCCCGGGCAACGCAAAGGTAGTTCGATTATGGTTTCCGATAGAAGAACGTGGACGAGCGACTGCGCTCTTCGACGTCGGATCGTATGTAGGCGCTTCTGTCGCTGCCCCACTAGTTGTATTCATAATGATCGGATGGGGTTGGCGCACAGCCTTTTTGGTTTGCTCTATCATCGGATTAGCGTGGTCTGTGGTTTGGTATTTCTACTACAGAACTCCAGATGAAGTTTCTACAAGTACAACCTCCAAATCTCGGGCAACAGACATTGGTGGTGATCTCAGGATTAGTTGGTTGTCCCTTCTTTCTAACCGGACAATAGTAGGAATGTCATTCGGGTTTTTCTGTTACAACTATCTAAAGAGCTTCTTCCTGACATGGTTCCCCAGTTATCTGGTGTCGGAGCGAGGATTCACTTTTATAAAGGTTGGAGTTTTCAGTCTCATCCCCCCACTATGCGCAGTCTTCGGTGAACTATTTGCGGGTGTTATTACTGATATGCTGATAAAGCGTGGGACCAGTGTGACACTGGCGCGAAAGCTCCCGCTTTGCATAGGCCTCCTACTTTCAACGAGTGTTGTTGGAGCCGCGTTTGTTGAAACACAAGTATGGGTGATGGTTTTGTTATCAATCTCGTATGCTTCTTTGATCGCTGCATCAGCCAGTATCTGGGCGATTCCAGGGGACGTCGCACCCAGTATGCATCTTGTTGGCTCAATAGGGGGAATCCAGAATACCTTCTCAAACGTGGCGGGCATAATTGCTCCAATCGTCACCGGGTCTTTGTATAGTTTAACGGGATCATTCTTTCTGCCTCTATTGATCTCCGGGCTGCTTTGCGTTATGGGTGCTTTATCATACGGGTTTGTGGTTGGAGAACTGCGTCCAATCAGCTTTGAACGCGAAGGTGAAACCGACTCGAGCGTTAAAAACTGACTTGTAAAGAGCGGCTGTTAATAGCGCACCAACCGTTGGCCCAGGCAAATTCTCGGGGTGGCCGCTACACCGCTTTGAGCTGTTTTGTAGGCCGCTCATAATTTTGCAATATCAATTTACCCTTCTGGCAGTGAGTCTTGGACGGCGGATGGGTCCAAAAGCATGAGGAAGAATGATCGACCGAGGCCGGCAGGGATTTATATGACGTTAGAAGAATACGCATTTCAGATTAATCGGCTCCGTTTACTTTTTAGATCGTGAGAACATAATCGAGTTAACCGATCAGCACTGGCGAAAAGTTAGAGCCATACCGTTCTTGATCTCAAGAGTGAAAGTGCGTGTAATTATGTAATTGTCGGGTATCTGGATAAACCCAAGGGACAATTCGAAGGAGATGGACATGGGTGACGATGCGGAATACTACATGGAGCAGCAAGAAGAGGAAGCGCGGTTTACGCAAGCATGCGAAGACGCGGCACTAGACTGCAAACGAAAACCGCTTCTGTGCTGGGCAGACGGAATCGCATATGAGGATGAAATATGGAGTTGGGAGCCCCTGAACCAGATACTTAGGATTTTCTCTCATCTTCACAGAGAGAGGCAGATCGGTAGTGACTGCTTCGTAGCCAGCGGTATTCCAATTGAAAGCGATGAAGAAGATTGGGATAACGAACATTCCAGCTCGCTCGAAACAAATGATCTCAGGGAGGTCAAATTAGTTGGCGAGTTGAAGTTTTACTTGGCGAATAGTGAAGGTGATGCAACGCACGAAGTAATTGTCTTGTCTCGATACGACACTGAAATGTTAAGGAAGGAAGTTGTTCGGCAGAAGAGTTCGGCAAAAACTTTGAAGGAAAAGATGGTCGCCGAGATGTTGGAAGAAATGGTTTCAGTTATCGAAGCTGACTCATATCGTAATGCTTTTGTTTTTGCAAGAAAACTGTGAGAAGCATTCTTATGAAACTTGTATCGATACCGGCTTCGGACTGCCTTGCAGTTGGATCGGCAATTCCAGTGCACAACAAATCTTGTCTAAACGCTTCCGATCTTGCTGCGTAGCATCATCACGCGCCAGCCACTCCCGTACATCCATCAGCACTTTCGCCGCATTTCTCATCCTTCGGCGTCGAAATCTTATAGTGCATCCAGATTCCTTCCTGTCGCGCAGCGACGATATTCGCTCGACGTAAGTAAGCCAGATGACGACTAATCTTTGGCTGATTCGTTTTCAAGAGATCTTGATCCAAGTTGGCGGTCGTCGTAATTCAGTCAGTGATGGGTTGTCGTCATTTTTCAAAACCCGTCTGGGAGTAGCCGTCGGTGTGACCTAACTGTCGTGCTGATATAGCGCCACCATCGCCCTGTTAAATAGTTCCTGCTCGTCCTGGTGGAACAGATCGGCGTTCATTGGACTGTAGCCATTATTGCCAGCACGGTATTGGGTTTCTTCTCGGCTCCGGATTCTTTTTCCTTTCAGTTCGGTTATCACCTTCCACGTGAGAGTCCCATGCTTTTGCAAGGCCGCAATCGCGCTCGCTTTCCTGCCACGACTGCTGCCCTTGTGATGCACAGTTATCCTTAACGTATCATTCTTAATTCGGTATTGAGTTTGATACCCACAATCATAGCTATTAGCTGGATATTCTTCTCCCCAACATTGTTCGTCCACTTTGGTACAGTCATCAAAGGAGCGGCCTTCACCCATCAGCATC
>DATNJO010000803.1:0-3726 GCA_035603895.1 Pyrinomonadaceae bacterium | reverse complement strand
AGCCTCTTCGTTTTACAGAACCGATCCGCCGTTCACGCTGATAGTGCTGCCGGTAATGTGATCGGCCCACGCGCTACACAGAAAAACAACGGAGCCGGCGATGTCTTCCGGCGTTGCGACTCGCCCCTTCGGAATCTCTTTAAGAATCGAATCGATGCGGGTCTCGTTTGCGAGCGCGTCGCTGGTCATGTCCGTGTCGACCCAACCGGGCGCGACGCAGTTGACGTTAATTCCGAAAGATCCCAGCTCGGCCGCTAGCGATTTCATAAATGAGATCTGGCCGCCTTTCGCAGCCGCGTAGTTTGAAAAGCGAGCCTCGCCTCGCTGCCCTGCCGTTGAACTCACGATCACTATCCGTCCAGACTTCTGGTGCTTCATAGCGGGAACAGCAGCGCGACAAACCGCCCAAGTCCCTTTGAGATTGATGTCGAATGTCTTGTCCCAAAGCTCTTCCGAGATCGACTCGACTGGAGCGCCCTCCCAAATGCCTGCATTACAAATCAGGAAGTCGATACGTGCGAAACGTTCAAGTGTTTCATTAACGAGCCGCTCAGCTTCATCTAATCGAGCAACATCTGCCTGAATTGCGACGGCGTCCGCGCCGTGTTCGCGCGCCGTGGCTACAGTTGCCGCCGCGGCTTGCTCGTCTCTCAAATAATTAACGACGACGTTTGCTCCAAACGAAGAAAGCAGATCGATCACAGCTCTTCCGATGCCGCGCGATCCACCGGTAACGATCGCTACCTTCCCTCCCAAGTCTAGGCTACCGCCCTGCACTGCGATTCTCGTTTACCTCCCGTCGTAGAGTCCGCTCAGGAGATGGAGACAACAGCGCTGGTTGCTTCCGTTGCTTTCGATGCTTCCACCACAAAGGCCGCGAACAACCGTTGCGAAATTGCATCATGTTCCCAACCGAGTTCAGGATGCCACTGCACCGCTACCACGAATCGATCCGGCCGTGGATCCTCCAGCGCTTCAATAATACCGTCTGTGGACCATGCAGTCGCAATTAGATTCGCACCGAGTGTTTCGATCGCCTGGTGATGATGACTGTTAACTAACGCCGCTGCGACATTCGCGATGCTCGATAACTTCGTCTGCTCCGACAACTTGATGCGATGCGACGGACGATCGCGTGGCGCGCCCTGCTCGTGTTTGATCGCTTCCGGTAGTTGCGAACCAATGTCCTGAATCAACGTGCCGCCGCGTGAGACATTCAACACCTGCATTCCGAAGCAGATCGCAAACACCGGAATCTGCTTTCGTTCAGCCGCTTCAATCAATAACAAATCGGTTTCGTCTTTTATCGGATGCACTGCGCCGAGTTTTGGATGCGGCTCCTGGCCGTAACGCAACGGGTCGACGTCAGAATCGCTGCCCGGCAGCAGAACACCATCAAGTCCTGCGACAACTGAGTCGATGTAATCTGCTTTTGGGATTAAACTTACGTGCACGGGAGCGCCGCCTGCGGCTTCCACGGCTTCACTATAATAACGCGACAGATAAAAGCGATCGGTTGGGAGTTCAATGCGCATCGGGATGCCGATGCGGGGTCGTTTGTTCATGCGCCAATGATAACCCATGTCACTTCAAATGCTCTCCTTGACTTACGTTCAAACGAGTTCCTATAGTGCTCATTACACGCATGCGTAACGACAGAAATAAGGTGCGCAGCACAACCGTGCTGCTGGTTAGGAAAGACACTCACGTTGCTCTCGCCGGAGATGGACAGGTCACGCTTGGTGAGACCGTGATGAAATCCAGTGCGAGGAAAGTCCGCCGCCTTTACAACGACCAGATTCTCGCCGGTTTCGCGGGCGCCACGGGTGACGCGTTCGCGTTGTTAACCCGGTTCGAAAGCAAACTCGAGCAATATCACGGCAATCTCGAACGCGCCGCAATCGAGCTCAGCAAAGAATGGCGTACTGACAAGATGCTGCGCCAGTTGGAGTCGATGCTGGTCGTCGCCGACAAGAAAGCATCGTTTCTCCTGTCCGGCAATGGCGACGTGATCGCACCGGATGAAGGCGTACTGGCGATCGGTTCGGGTGGTTCTTACGCGTTGGCCGCAGCGCGGGCTTTGATCAAACATACGGATCTCTCTGCGCGCGACATCGCGGTGGAAGCACTGCGTATCGCCGGAGAGATTTGCATTTATTCAAACCAAAACATAGTGGTTGAGGAACTGTAAGCAGTTTTAATCGGTATGGTTATTTATCTGGCAGGAGAAGTTGATGAGGAAGCTCGACTCGACGAAATGTCGCCTCGTCAAATCGTTACTGAACTCGACAAGCACGTTGTTGGACAACGCAACGCGAAACGCGCGGTAGCGATCGCGCTGAGAAATCGCGTGCGCCGGCAAAAGCTGCCGCCTGAAATGGCAGTCGACGTCATGCCGAAGAACATCATCATGATCGGCTCTACTGGCGTCGGCAAAACCGAGATCGCACGCCGGCTCGCGCGCATGTCCAACTCGCCGTTTCTGAAAGTCGAAGCGTCGAAGTTTACGGAAGTGGGGTATGTCGGCCGCGACGTAGAGAGCATGATTCGCGATCTGACGGAGATCTCCGTGGAGATGACCCGTCAGGAGAAGAGCGAAGAGGTCGCGGAGAAAGCCGAACTCAACGTCGAAGAACGGATTCTCGATCTGCTGTTGCCTCCTCCGCGCGCCAACGCCGGCTATTTCGATTTCGACGCCGACACGAACGAGGAACAATCCACCGATCTCGATAGTCCCGCACGCGACGAGCAGTTTCAACGCACGCGCGAAAAACTCCGCACTCAACTTCGCAGCGGTAAACTCGACAATCGTCTCGTGGAACTGGAAGTTCGCGAGAAAAGTTTTCCGGTAATCGAACTGGCTGGTCCACAAGGCGTGGAAGAGATGGGCATCAACATGAAAGACATGTTGGGCAACCTGTTTCAGGGCCGCTCGAAGCGGCGCAAGATGCGCGTCGACGAGGCGATGGAATACCTGATGCAGGAAGAGGAAGAGCGTCTTATCGACATGGACCAGGTCGCGCGCGCCGCGATCGAGCGTGTCGAAAATTCGGGGATCATTTTTCTCGACGAGATCGACAAGATTGCCGGACGTGAATCAGGTCATGGTCCAGACGTCTCGCGCGAAGGCGTGCAGCGCGACATCCTGCCGATTGTTGAAGGCACGACCGTCAATACGCGCTACGGAATGGTGCGCACCGATCACATTCTCTTTGTCGCTGCGGGCGCGTTTCACGTTTCGAAACCTTCGGATCTTATTCCGGAGTTGCAAGGACGTTTTCCGATTCGCGTCGAGCTCGAGTCGTTGACGATTGACGACTTCAAACGCATTCTGACCGAGCCGCGCAACGCGCTGATCAAGCAGTATCAGGCAATGATGGAAACTGAAGGCGTGTCGATCGAGTTTACGTCTGATGCGATTGACTCGATTGCCAACTTCGCGGCGCAGGTGAATCAACAAACGGAAGACATCGGTGCGCGGCGGCTCCAGACGATCATGGAGAAACTGCTTGAAGACATCAGTTTTGAAGGGCCGGATCTCGAACCAAAGAGCCAGCGGATCGATGCGCGTTACGTAGAAAACATGCTCTCTGATACTGTGAAGGACCAGGATCTCAGTCGTTACATCTTGTGACACAAAGTCTCCTGCAAAGGCGCAAAGGCGCAAAGAAAACTTTAAAGTCACTTCCTCTGTTTTTTTCCTTTGCGCCTTTGCGTCTTTGCGGG
>DATNJO010000802.1:0-7852 GCA_035603895.1 Pyrinomonadaceae bacterium | reverse complement strand
GCCGGCGGCGACGAGTTCAGCCATGTTGCCAAAAAGCCCGTTGCGATTCTGGCTGTAGAGTACCTGACCAAGCGAGATACGCGTCATCATGTCCTGGACGTCGTTGTGGTGAGCGTTGATGCGGGCCTCGGGGAAAAACTGCTTCCCGGCTTTTTTGACGAGATCGAGGCTGTCTTTGTCGCCCACGATCCACGCATTGTCGATCTTGATCAGCGACACGGGCTCGATCTTTTCCTTGCCCTCAGCGTCGAGCACTTTCACGAAGACTGTGGCGGACTCGCCACTGACCTGTTCTCCGGAAACATCGATTTGTTGAGGGGTCTTTTCAGTCACAGCGAGGGCGAGCTTTTCGAAGTCCGGCCGGAATTCTTCGAACTCCTGCGCCGATAAGCTCTCCATCGCGGGCCGGTAGATCGAGAGCATAAAAGCCTCGCGAAACTTCTTCTCGCGTAGCATCTGGTAGAAAAGACGCGTGGTTTCCGTGGGCGTGCGCGGCGGGTTTTGCGCCAGTGCCGACGACGAACCAGCAAGCATCGACAGCACGAGAAGAAAAGCGAACGATTTAGTCCGGTGCAACATCGAGAAGATCCTTAGTGTCTCTGTGCCTCTGTGTTTGTTCGTTACCACAGAGGCACATAGTTACAGCTATCGTCGCTTGGGCGCGAGAAGCCTTTCTCTACCGACGAGGTAAAGAAGAATCATCAGCACCAGGAACGGCACCAGCGACAACACATCAGCCCACGGTCCCGCGAAGAACGGGTTGTGTTCTCTGGACCAGTGTTCGATCAGATCGCTACGTTCCTTCCACAGGCCCGCGAAGAACGCGATAAACACGGCCGCCAACGCGCCGCCGGCAATGTAACCGGAAGCCATCAGCACGCCGGGGCTCTTGTCGGTCTCAGCAACGAACTCTTCCTCTGACATCTCGCGGCCTTTGAACTTGACCCGCAGGTACTTGTCCACGAGCCAGCGAATCATGCCGCCGATGAAGATCGGGCTGGATGACGACAGCGGCAGGTAAACACCGACCGCAAACGCGAGCGACGGAATACCGGCCATTTCGAGCACGATGGCGATCATCACGCCGAGCAGCACGAGGCCCCACGGCAGTTGTTGATTCAGGATGCCCTTGATGATGTAGGACATTAGCGTCGCCTTTGGCGCGTCATATTTCGAAACGGACGAGCCGTCGGGCGCGATGCGATGCGTTCCGTTGATGCCGGGATCGACGTAGTACTTGATGTTGCCCTGATCGTCGACAAGATATTTGCCCGGAGGTCCGTTCTTCTCATCGACCTTATGCCAGGTGCGATATTGATTCGAATCAGGAGTGACCAGACCCATACCCTTTACGGGCTCCGCCGGTCCGAGATTCGCCATGTCGGGACGCAGAGTTGCCGGGAAATTGCGCTCGACTTTTTGCACGACCTTGCCCGAGCCATCGACGAGATACTCGCCGGGTTCAAGACCAGCAACAGGCGCCGCCGCGTCGCTCCTCAGCAAGCGGAAACTACCACCGCCTGCGGGTTGTGCTGTTTCACTATAAGCCGGAAGCGCTGATGCAGTTGCGGCATCTACTTGTTGGCCGTTCTCAATGGCGTGGAAAGTAGTTTGGGGCACGTAGACCGTGCTCTGGTCGTTAAGCCGGAGCAGGATTGGTCCGAGAATCAAAGCCGACGCCAACGCGCCAACGAGAATCGCGATCTGTTGATATCTCGGCGTCGCGCCAACGAGAAAACCGGTCTTCAGGTCCTGCGAAGTGGTGCCGCCGTTTGAGGCCGCGATACAAACGATGCCGCCAATCGAGAGCGCGGTAACGTAGTAGCTTGGTCCACTCCAACCGACAATCAAAAAGATCAAACAGGTCAGCAACAACGTCGCCACGGTCATTCCCGAGATCGGGTTTGACGACGAGCCAATCTCACCCGTCAGACGCGACGACACCGTCACAAACAGAAAACCAAAAGCGATGATGAGAATCGCGCCCAACAAATTAAACTGAAGGTGAAGCTGCGGCAGGATCATGATCATCGCGATCAGGACCAGCACGCCGCCAACCACGACTTTCATCGAAAGGTCTTGATCCGTTCGCGGCACATTCGAACTGGCTGACTGTCCGCCGCGCAAGTCGCTAAGACCGCCCTTCAAGCCGTGCCAAATCGTCGGCAACGAACGAAACAGACTGATGATTCCGCCTGCGGCCACTGCGCCCGCGCCGATATAGAGCACGTAAGCGCCGCGAATCGCATCGGGCTCCATTTCGCTGATCGGCACCGTGCCCGGAGGCAGCGCCGTGGTCATGCCTTCGCCGAAAAACTTGATCGCCGGAATCAACACCAGATACGCAAGCACGCCGCCCGCGCACATGATTGAAGCGATGCGCGGTCCGATGATGTAACCAACACCGAGTAACGCCGGCGAGATCTCCGCAGCGACGGAGCCAGCTTTGAATGGCGCGCCAAACACTTTGCTCGGAACGTCTTTCCAACCCTTCAACGCGGCCATCGCGATCTGGTAAACGAGTCCGATACCGAAACCGGTGAAGATCGTCTTCGCACCCGCGCCGGCATCGTCAGAAGCTTCGGCTCTGGCTTTGTAAACCGGGTCCGCAGCCGCTCGCGACTCCGCCGACGCACCGGCCTTCAACACTTCCGCGCACGCCGTGCCTTCCGGATACTTCAGAATGCCATGCTGCTGGACAATCAACGCGCGGCGTAGCGGAATCATCATCAGGATTCCCAACAAGCCGCCCATCGTTGCGACGAGCATCACGCGCGTGAATTCAAGGTCGAAACCCAAAATCATGATCGCCGGCATCGTTACGCCGACACCGAAAGCGATCGACTCACCCGCCGACCCCGCCGTTTGCACGATGTTGTTTTCGAGAATCGTCGCGTCACGAACACCAATCTTGCCGAGCAAACGGAAGAGGCTGATCGAAATGACGGCGACGGGAATCGAAGCGCTGACCGTCAAACCGACTTTCAGCACCAGCCACAACGACGATGCGCCAAAGATCATTCCCAGCAGTGTTCCGATGATTAATGGAAGCACTGTGAGCTCGCGAATCTTTACCTCTGCCGGGATATACGGTCGAAATGTTGCGAGTAGAGGGTTGCTGTCAGGGGTACCTTCTTTAACTGCAACCCTATCCGGGAACTCATTTGCACCGACGTTCGCACCGACGCTTTCAGAAGACATCCGGTTTGACCTCCAACTGGTTTTTCACAACGGGGAGTGCGCGGGGTTTGAAACGCTCGCTACTTTACACGGGCCGAACGCGCTCGGCAAGCGCTTCTACGGGCGTTTTCGCGCATTTTTAATGGTAAACTGCGCCGGATGAAACTCCGCACACCCGTCCTGCTAATGCTCCTTGCGCTGTTCGTCTGGCACCAGCCGAGCAAGTCCTCGTCCGTGTCATCCGTGGCTGATGTTCCGATGCCATCAGACGTGCTCGGGTTTACACCCGGCGACGACCGGAAACTCGCCTCGTGGAGCCAGGTAATCGAGTATTTCGAGCAGTTAGATCGCGCGAGCGATCGCGTCATTTTCGAAACGTTAGGCCAAACGTCCTTTGGCAAACCGTTCGTAATGGCGACGATCAGTGCGCCCGAGAATCTGGCGAAACTCGACGAGTACAGACAGATTCAGGCGCAGCTTGCGGATCCACGCGACCTCGGACCAATGGCCGGGCGCGATCGTAAAGCAGCAGAGTTAATCAAACGTGGCAAAACGATCGTGCTGATCACATGCGGCATTCACTCGACCGAAGTGGGTTCGTATCTCTCGAGCATGCTCATCGCGCACCGGCTCGCGTCGTCAAACGATCGGGAGATTCAAAACATACTCGCGAATACGATCGTGTTGCTGGTTCCATCTCTGAATCCTGACGGCGTGGACATCGTGAAGAATTGGTACGACAAAACTCTCGGCACACCCTACGAAGGAACCGATCCGCCGGAGCTTTATCACAAGTACACCGGCCACGATAACAATCGCGATTGGTACGCGTTCACGCAGGTCGAGACGCAGCTCACCGTCGATAAGATTCACAACGTCTGGCATCCGCAGATCGTCCACGACATACACCAGCAGGGCGCGCTGGGTTCGCGTCTGTTTCTGCCGCCGTACATGGCGCCGGTTGAACCGAACGTGCCGAAGCAACTTGTCGCTGGTTACACAAAGCTTGGTAACTGGATGGCGAAGGAGATGCGCGCGAAGGGTTTCGAAGGCATCACTACCAATTCGACTTACGACGCGTGGACGCCCGCGCGTGCTTACTCGCACTACCACGCGGGTGTGCGCATGTTGTCGGAAACTGCTTCCGCGAAGATCGCATCGCCGATGACGTTGAAGTTCAGCGAACTTTCGTCGCGTGAGGGTTACGATCCGCAGAAGGAGTCGGCGAACTTTGGACCACTGTGGCGTGGCGGTGAATGGCGGCTGAGCAACATCACGAACTACATGACGACCGCGGCATTTTTGTTGATGCGGAACGCGGCTGAGAATCGGGTTGAGTGGTTGCAGAACTTTTATGCGATCGGAAAAGAAGCGGTGAGGCCACGTAGACCGGGCGAGCTGTTTGGCTTTCTGATTGAGCCATCGCAAAACTCGCAAGAGCTCGTCACTATTCTTTGGCGTGGAGGTGTAGGTTACGACTTCCCAAAAGAAGGTACTACTTTCAAAATCGGCAAACGAACCTTTCCCGAAGGGACGAAACTCATAAGGATGGACCAACCCTACGGCGCTTTTGCGAAAGCGTTGCTGGAAGTACAGCGGTATCCGAACCTTCGCGACGCCACGGGCCATCCCATAGCGCCCTACGACGTAACCGCACACACACTGCCGCTATTGATGGGAGTTGAGGTTCATGCAGTCAAGGCGCCGTTTAAGTACACTGCGCCAACAAAACCGATTACCGAGATCGTGGGCGCAAGAGATGGGTGCGCTCCTGCGCCGGGCATTCCTTTAAAAGCAATTTATCGCTCGTCTGTGCCGAGTCATGATGAAGGTTGGACCAGGTGGATCTTTCAGGACAAGGACATTGCTTTTGCAACACTCACCGATAAAGAGTTGCGCGCGGGTGCTGTCACTTACAAACCGTCGGCCGGTCTGACGATCAAGTATCCCGCGATCGTGATTCCCGATCAGTCTGCGCGCACCTTACTCGAAGGTTATCGTGCGGGAACGATGCCGCCTGAAGTTTCCGGTGGTCTCGGCGAGCAAGGCGTGAAAACGTTGCGTGAATTTGTCGAGGCCGGTGGCACACTGGTCTTCCTGAACCGTGCTTCCAATTTCGCGATCCAACAGTTCAAACTCCCGGTGCTTAATGTTGTTGCCGGCCTGCCGCGTACCGAGTTTTATGTCCCCGGATCGATCCTGCGCATCGAGCTCGACACGTCGCATCCGCTCGCGAAGGGAATGCCCAGGGAAACAATCGCGTGGGCTGAGGACTCGCCCGTGTTCCAGGTCGCAGATGTTGCCGGCGCGAGCGTGCCCGCCGCAAACGCTCACGTCGTCGCTTCGTACCCTGCTGAGGGAAACCCACTGCTCTCCGGCTGGCTCCTGGGAGCAGAAAAGCTCAATGGCAAAGCCGCCCTGGTCGAGGTAAAAATGGGTGAAGGCCGCATCATTCTTTTCGGCTTCCGCCCACAGTACCGCGCCCAGTCTCGGGCCACGTACCCGCTGTTTTTCAACAGTCTCCAATAACGGAGCGCGGGCGGCTCGCCCGCACGTTGGCGTGAACAGGACCTTCAGTCCTTTCATGCGGGCGAGCCGCTCGCGCTCCGTTATTGGAGCTGATCGCCTGGCGTTATACTCCCTCCGATTTAAAACCTCACAGTTAGGTTGGAGACACCGTATGAGCCTCACGCACGACAAACACAGAAAAGAACTACGCGCCGCCGGCTGGCATACTAGAGGATATCTACCTCATTTCGATGGACGTGCCTTGCCACAGTTCATCACACTTCACCTTGCTGATGCGATACCGAAGGAAGTGTTCGAAAGATGGAAACTGGACCTACGAAACGTTCAGGAAAATTCACGTTCACTTGCCTTGCGGAGACGAGTAGAAAGGTTTGTAGATCAAGGCCACGGGAACTGCTTCTTACTCGATCATGGAATTGCCACAATCGTCCAGGATGCGTTGTTGCACTGGCATCAAGTCCGCTACAAGCTCTTCGCTTGGGTCATTATGCCGAATCATTCTCACTTTTTGCTGAAGCGGTTTGAATGCTGTGACCTTAGACAAAAATGCAGACGCACAAGTCATTTACGGCCCACCAGGCAAATGCTCTGCTTGGCCGTGCAGGACCGTTCTGGATGGAAGACTACTTCGATCGATACATACGTGACGCGAGGCATTTTCAAACCGTGGTCGAGTACATAGAGAACAATCCTGTAAAGGGGCCCCTGTGCCAATGCAAGTGATTGGCCCTTCAGTAGTGCTCACTTTCGGAGCGCGGGGGGCTCGCCCGCAAGGTGGCGGTAAGCGAACTTGGAATGAAGTAGTACGCAGGCAGGGGATGCGGGCGGGCCGCCCGCGCTCCGTTTTGGCCGTATTTGCTTCTTTGGCGGAATTTTGGCTTCTTTGGGAATGCGCCCCTTTCGCTGTCTCTTGAACTTTTCCTCACAAGGGGCGTATAAACAAATTACGCGGTAACGGCCAATCAACTTAGCGGTCGTTACCGACCGCAATGGTCACCCTTCTTATTACTTCGATTTTGGCTTTAGGCTTGATCGCTATCGCCATCTACTTCTGGCAGAAACCCGCGAAGACAACGAAAACCATAGAATTACCGCCGCCGCCAAGCGCCAGTCTATTCGCCGATAACGAGCCCGAACAAATCAAAGCGGCTACGGCAGAAGAAGAAAAGGCCGAGCGCGACGAACACGCGCACGACGATGAACTCGAAGCAAAGAAAGCACTTGCTGAAGAATTCATCGACGCGTGGCAGGTTTCTCCCGACAGAGTTTCAACCGCAAAGATGCTGCACCTTGCAGCGCTCGCCGACGACGCTGACACTTTTCGCATCGCCGTCGAGACCGCGCTCAACGTGTGGCAACGCGGCAGCGTACCTGATTTATCCGCCGCGGAACTTCAGACCTTGTTCAACAGTGAGTTTTGGATTTTATCCTCGGCCGCACGCAGTTCAGGCGCCGGCTTCGTTCTGAAACGCACGCTCTCTCGAGCGAAGCGTGAACTCGAACGTGCTAACAACCCAACCTAAACACATTCAACGACCTCCAGTTGAAATTGTGCTTGCTACTTGAAAGAGACACACCATGCCAAATTTTGAGATTGCTTCTGCGTTGCCGATGCTGATCGGCATCTTCATCCTTCTGATCATCTTCCTTGCCTTCGTCAAGCGCATCTTTGTCAACGTCGGCGCACGCGAAATCGCCATCAAGGAACGGCGCTACGTCGGCGCGAAGATGCCTCCGGGACGCGTCGTAGCCACCGAAGGTGAAGTCGGTATTCAGGCCGACGTGCTCAAACCCGGACTGCACCTGATCAAATTTCCGTTCGAAAAAGTCGTGCGCAAAGTGCCGCTGATCGAGATTGGTCCAGACGAACTCGGCGTGATCGAGGCAGTCGACGGTGAACCGATGCAGACGGGACGCATCTTTGCGCCCGATCGCGCGCAGAATGCACACAACAACTTCCAGGATCCGATCGCGTTCATCAAACAGGGCGGCGTGAAGGGTATTCAGTTGCGTACCCTGCCGCCAGGACTCTGGCCCATCCATCCTTACCTGTTTCGCGTTTCCGTGGCAAAGACGACCGTAGTGCCGCAAGGTAAAGTCGGTGTCATAACGGCCGCCGACGGTGATCCACTCGATCCCGGCC
>DATNJO010000801.1:0-4185 GCA_035603895.1 Pyrinomonadaceae bacterium | reverse complement strand
CGATCAGCATCATCGCCGGTTGTTTGGCAGCGATCCCCTTGTTATGGCTGGAACTTCGCGCGCGCAGTTTCGGCAACCCGGAAAAGCCACGCTCAATGGCCTTGTCGTTTCATAACCTGAGCGCGATCGGTTGGCCGTTGCTGCTGGCGTTTTTGGTAGCGTTGAGCCCCGGCCTTGGGAGCCAAACTCCCATCGCGACGATGCCGGCGCTGCACTGGGTCGCGTGGGTAGCCACGGTTGTGCTGATGGTCGCAGTTCTTTGGGACAGGCACGCAAAATATGCAGTTGCTGGACTCTACATCCTCGGCTTGTTGGCAGCGGGGATGGCCTTTTATCAACTCGACCTCCCGCGAAATACGGTACGGTGGTCCACCCTCATCTTTTTGGCGATTTATGTGCTGGCGACATCCCTCGTTTGGCACTGGCGCGAGCGCGTTATCACATTCGCAGAGCGGTTCGGAGTGCCGCGACGCCTGGGACCGGAAGAGACCCAACTGTCCTGGCTTTGGACTTTCACCGTCGCGATTACCAGTGTCGCTGTTGTTTTTGCTTACTGGCTTACTTTGAACTTGCAGCAGTTCGGGTTGCGCGCCACGGCTGCGTTGGCGGTTGTCGCACAGTTTGTGACCTTTGCGCTGTTTGCCGAAGGAAAGTTGAAGCGGCAATGGCAACAGCTCGCTATTTTGTTGCTGGTTGTTGGATTGATCTTCCTCGGTTGGTCGTGGTTGACGCCGTGGGTTACAGGCACGTGGTTGAATCGCAGCGTGATCTTGATGCTGCTGGCGTTTGGTCTGACGGCGCTTTACGGCTGGTTACTTAAAGAAGTCAAAGGACGTGTGCCCGAATGGGCCAGCGCGGCGCAGAGTTGTGTGCCGGCACTCTTGATCGCAGGCGTGATCGCACTGTTCTTCTGTTTGGGAACGGAGATCTCGTATCAACTCAACTTCGGCATCGTCAGAATTCATCCGGTTGCGTTAACAGCGATCGGCCTGACATTGGTAGCGGCAGTCGTGATCCCGGTTTTGTTCGCGCTCTCGCCGCAACACGATCCGCTTAGTCTCTCTGAACGTGGCCGCATGAAATACGTCTACGCAGCAGAAGTCATGCTCGCGTTGCTGTTCCTGCACATTCGCTTGACGCTGCCGTGGCTTTTCACCGGTTTCATCGAACGCTATTGGCCATTGGCCGTGATGGTGATCGCTTATCTCGGCGTCGTGACGAGCGAATCGCTACGAAGACGAAAACTTCTGGTCCTGGCCCAACCACTGGAACGAACCGGCGTGTTCCTGCCGCTACTGCCGGTACTGGGTTTCTGGCTGGCCTCGTCGGAAGTCGATTTCTCGTTGCTGCTGTTTGTAATCGGTGGTCTTTACGGACTACTTTCGATCCTGCGGCGATCGTTTGTCTTTGGACTGCTCGCTGCTGTCGCGGGCAACGGCGGACTCTGGTACATACTGCATCGGACAGACGACTACCAGTTTCTCCAACATCCGCAGTTGTGGCTGATTCCCATCGCGCTCTCCGCGCTGCTCGCTGCGTATCTAAACGAGAAAGACCTCAGCGACGATCAGATGGCCGGCATCAGGTACTTGTCGCTCGTCGCGATTTACGTCTCGTCGACGGCTGACATCTTTATCAACGGCGTCGCTAATTCGCCGTGGCTGCCGTTGATACTCGGTTCGTTCTCGCTGGCGGGTGTTTTCGCGGGAATCATCTTCCGGATTCGCGGCTTGTTGCTGTTGGGCTCCGTGTTTCTGTTGCTGTCGATCGTAACGATGATCTGGTATGCGTCGGCGAACCTGGGCTGGACGTGGTTGTGGTACGTGGCGGGAATCGTGACGGGCGCCACGATCATCTTCATGTTTGCGGTCTTCGAAAAGAAGCGCAGCGAAGTGCTGCGCCTCGTCGAAGATTTGAAAGAGTGGGAACGTTAGAAAGCCGGTCCACAGATTACACAGAAGTCTGCGTAATCTGTGGATGATATTTATTTGTCGGCAAGTTTGCGTCCGGCGTTCAAGTTATCCCAGTTCAGGATGGCGTTGAAGACCAGGAAGTAACTGCCTTTCGTTTGGCCGCGCCAGAAGGGATTGGTCGAGAAGAGAAGCACGTGACCATTCCCCGAAGGCACGTCGATGATTGCCGCTCGTTGCGCGATCTCATCGCCGCCGTCGAGCAGACCGGAGACGAATAACTCGCGGCTGTCGGCGTAACGCAGCACGACGCGCGGGCGCTGGCTCGGTGGAATCAAACTAATCGCATTGCGAAGTTGTTCGGGAGCAACCGGCGGTGCTTCCCACGGCTCAACGCGCGCTGGTGGTTCCGGAAGTTCTGCCGGTGGACGTCCCTGGGGTACATCAGGATCGTCTGGCGTGCCGCGGCCTGTTGCACGCGGTTGATTGCGTGGACCACGACCACCGACGCCATTGTTGATGTTGTAGATCGGACCGTTCGAACAATACATCGCCAGCGAATCACCATAGCCGTAAGCGATCGGACTCGCCGAATCGACGGTCTTCGTGCGCAGAATCGCGCCGACCGCGCGTAGACGTGATGAACGATTCACACTGACACCCGCAGTGAAACCGTAGTTCACGGCGAAATCCGTCGTATCGTCGACAGTAATAAACACTCCGCCGTCTTTCACAAACTTCTGCAAATTCTGCAAGCCGCTCCAACCGAGACCGGGACGCATGTCGTCAGTATCGTCAATGTTGCCAAGATTCGGCGTCAGTTGCGTCTTCTTCCACGGGATTGGATTACCGTACATCGGCATGCCGTTGACGATCGCCTGCGAGCCGCGACCGACGGGCGCAAACAGGATCACGTCATATTTCGACTTCAGATTCGCATCACGCGAAACGTCCTGCGTGCTGATGTACGTGAACGGCACCTGTAAGTGATCGAGCCCGATGCGATACCAGCCTTCGTCCTGCGTGTTGAGCCAGGTATGCATCATCGCGATGCGCGGTGCGCGAATCGGATGTGTTTTTACTGACGGCGCGTCGTTAACGGCGTAAACCTGAATGCCGAGTTCGTTTGCGACGCGGCGCAGATCGTCGCCGTTCGCGCGGCGGATGATGAACGAACCGCGATTGAACTTGCGTCCCGCGGCGTCGAACGGTTCTTCTGCGGCGTCCATTTCGACGTCTTTGAGTCGATAACGGAACGTGATGAGAGCGTTGTCGGCGTTGTGATTTACTAAAAAGACTGAACCGGCATTAGCGATACCGCCGGGTGAGCGCACTTCACCGGTAACGCGATCCATCGGCGCGGTCAACACCTTCCCATCTGTAACACGCACGACTTCGACGTTAGCGAGTTCGCCCATGGTCCAGGCGGTGTCGTCGTAGATCTCCGTTTGCGGATCGTTTGGCGCCCAGTATTGATAATCGAGCAGTGCGTCGGCGATGCGGCTGTACGGTTGGTCCATGCGCACGATATAGCTGCCCGCCGGAAACGTGCGATCCTCAGTTTTCGAAGCGGGACTCGGAGATGCCGTCGCGGATGGACGCGGACCCGGAGTAGCGCCGTGTTTCTTGCGCACCTGCACCGTGAATGGCGCGGTTGCTTTGCTAATCTCCACGCCCTGCGCTTGCAGCGTGCGCAGCAACTCAGCCTGATTGCCGGCCCGCAATTCGTCGCCAGGTAAAACGTAAGCCGCGGGACCTTCATTCTTCGGTTTCTCGATCGAACGTTTGCTCTTCAAATAAAAATTCTTGAGAAACAGTTTGCTGTTGGCGCCAAAGTAATGCAGCGACGTCAGCAAGGCAGTCTGCTGGTAGTTGTTGTTATTTCTTTGCGACCACTTCGCTTTCGGCAAAGGCGGGTTCTGCTTGTACCACGTGCGTTGATACTCGCTCGGCGACAACGTTCGCTCCAACGTGTCGGCGCCGCCGTTGCCAAATGTTTCGTACAAACGGCTGATGCCGTTGTGCGTCGCGGCGATGAACATCAAGTAACCCGGCGACCAGGTATCGAAGTCGCCATGCGCGAACACGCCGGGCATGCCAAACTTCGTCATCTCCGAAACGTTGTTCCAACCGATCATCTGCCATTCGTCAGTCAGAATCGGATCGACCCACGCGTTGTAAGGACCGTCGCCGATCGTGTTGTCGTAAAGATACGGAACTGACTCGTGTAGATCGTGCAGCACTTGCGGCTTCCACGAGAGATACGTATTCAGCA
>DATNJO010000800.1:0-5845 GCA_035603895.1 Pyrinomonadaceae bacterium | reverse complement strand
CTGCCCGAGGATTACGTTCTGCTTTTCGCACACCATCCAGCGGCGGATGGGGGCGGCAGGTCACTCTTACTCTCAGCATCCAGGGTGCTGACGAAGCTATCTGAAACCGATGTGGGCTTGGAGTGTATTCGCATTCTCCAGTCCAACCGCTTCCCTTTTCGAGTACCAACAGCTTTCACCAGGCATCGCCGGGATGTTGATGTCGAGTGGATTAGCGCGCCGATCCTTTCCGATCGTCCTCAGATACGCTATCGATATGATTTGATTATTTCAGCGCTCGAGTGTTTACGTACGTCGCTGTCACCTGAAGCTGAATGGGCACTGGCCCACTTCAAAGAAACTCTCGATCAATTGAATCCGCGCGTTTTCGGCTTGAACTGTGGGGATTTACTACTAATAAACAATCACTGCGTTATGCACGGCCGAACCGCCTTCGAAGATAGGGACCGCATGTTTCTGCGTGTCCGACTTGCCACTACTCATCCCTTCAACCCCCGGAGGTCCTTACATGACAACTCAAACCAACTCGACTCATTTCAGCGATATCGTCAAGGGATTTGATCGTGCCCTTAAGCTGGGAACCGTCGCCGAACTTAGCCGTAGGCCAACGATTACCATGATGGATGTCATCGCCTGTTTCGCTGACATCCGCGGGTTTACAAAGTTCGTTCAGGAGAGTCAGAACCGCGCAAGCACTCTCGTTGCAGACTTCTTACCAGACTACTTCTCGATTTTTTCCAAAGCTGTACTTAGAGAACGCTGGAATCTGGAACAGAACGATAGCTTTCAAGACTCCATTCGGGAACAAATTGCTCCCAAACTCGCTAAGAAGTTGGGAGACGGAATGCTGCTGGTATGGGAACTGAGGGATTCAGATAACGATACGATCAAACAAGGCTTACGCTATGCAATTCTGGACGTGGTCGGTTATTTCCAGGAGTACTTCTACAGGTTGATCGACGAAATGTACAAGAAGGGACACTCAACGCCAAAGATGGATCTCGGTATTGGCCTGGCGGGTGGAACAGCGTGGAAATTGGACTATGGGGCTGGACAAATCGATTATGCCGGCAGACCACTAAACATCGCAGCCAGACTTCAAGCCAGAGCACGTCCAAATGGTATCTATATTGACGCTTCATCATTCGCCCGCAACTACCTGATAGAACGAAAATGCGCGCGTGAGGGTGGAACAAAGAGAATTGAAATAGAGGGAGTCGGGGAAGTACAGGTTTGGTTTTCAACAGAGAGAACACTGAGGCTTCGCAAATCAGGCATGAATGAAGCGACTGAATGGGTCCAGGCTGATCCTTACGTTGAGCGACCGAAAGAGGGTTCTGATGAAACCGCTCGTCTCGCTCTGACCGAATTGGATATCAAGACGTTGCTTGAAACCAGAGAGGATTTGGAGGCCGATCTTGCTTTCCGGGCTGCGGAGCAGAAATCTACAGATCCGTCTCAGTATCAACAGCTAAATGATCTCATAAAGCAGATGGAAGCTCTTATCGATCGGGATAAGAATGGTGAATTTCGTAAGGTCGGCCAGAGTTTTCATGAAGCCATCGCCCGTTTGTCCAGCACTGACCCAACCGAAGCAGAAGTGCAGGTCGAAAAAGTTAGGCGTCTTCACGACTGGACCACCAAAATCTACCCATCAACAAAAACTGACCGGCGCAAAATGACCGAGGAACATCGAATGATCTCGGAGGCGATTCAGAACAATTCCGCCACGTTGGCCGCGCGGCAAATGCGCGAGCACCTGGAGCGACATCACAAGAGGGTCATAGAGACTGCGTTCATCGCAACGTGAGGGGTCTTTGCCTACGTCTACAGAAAACTTTCGCCGCGGCGAGCGATGTGCCCGAGCCACGATCCTGCGATCAAAGAAGTGAGAACTGCGACGAGGACGAGGATGGCGAAGAATCCCTGACTGATAATTCCGGCGTCAAAAGCCAGTGAGGCGATCACGATGCCTGGGCCTCCTCTGGCGTTGAGCGCAACGGCGAGATTGAGCGCGCCCGCATGTGGCTTTCCGGCGGCACGTGCGCCAGTGTAGATACTGAATCCTTTAATTAAACAACTCGAGAGCAGAAAGAACAGCAGAAACGAAAGACTCAGGTTTTGAATTAGATCTAAACGAAACCCAACGAATGCAAAATAGATCGGAATGAAAGAGGCAAGCGAAAACCACTTGATAGTTTCCCGCGCTTCGATTTCACTCTCGTCGCCCATTCGTCCCGCCACGATGCCGGCTGCAAACGCGCCGAATACCGGCGTAACTCCCAGCACTATTGAGAGTCCAACTACCACAAACAGAAACAACAGTTGAAGTACTAGAGAACTCACTTTTAGGCTGCTCAGGAATCTCACCTTCAAGAGCCGGCGTAACACAAGCGGCCCAACAACAAGCACCGCCGCGAAAAACAGAAACGTGATCACAAGGTGATAGACTGGTTTTAGCGAAGTGTTGAAGCTGGGACCAAGAAATGCAGCCAGACTCGTCTCGTTTCCCTGACTCACTAACCCAAGCGCAACGGCAAGCACCACATAAAGAACTATGTCTTCAAAAACCGCTGTCGTAAGAACGATCCGCGCAAACTTCGTATGCAGTATCTTAAGGTCCAACATGATCCGGGAGATCACGGGAATGCTTGTGACCGCAATCGCACAAGCAAACACAAGAATGAACGCCGTGCGGTTCCCTGCTGGTCCTTCCTGTTGCTTTGTGTCGACAATCAAGACGAGGACCAAGCCCGCGAGAAACGGAAGGATCGTTCCGGTAGCCGTGAGCACCGCCACAATCTTTCGCTCGCCTCGTTGCAGAAATGAACGAAGTTCCGTGCCCGAAGTGAACATGAGCAGTATCAACCCGAGTTGCGAAACGACAGACAGTGCACCCGGAACGAATCCTGCCGAAGGAAACGCCATGCGACTCAAGGCCGGGAAAAGCGATGAGAGAAACGTAGGACCGAGCAACAAACCACCAACGATCTCACCAATCACGCGAGGCTGGTGAAAATAAACAAAGAGGCGCCCCACGCACCTTGCCACCACAAACAGCAGGGCTAAGGCGACAAAGAGGCGGGCGAGTTCGATGAGGTCTACCCCATTCAAGTTCGGCTTCTAGCGTGAGCTTAGGGAACTATCTGAAACATGTAGGTCGCTATCGGATCTGATTGTACGGAAGCTGTTACGCCATTCAAGTTCACAACGTAATCACCCGGCTTAAACCTCGTCGATGAAAACCGGAAACTTACTGACTTCGCCTTTGCACCCCGGCGAGCTTTAAGGCCAGAACGTTGTCCCAATTCTCTTCCACCGGCGGTCGTCACTACGGCTTTGTAACTGGGATAATCATCGGCCTCGAGCAGCAGGTTAAATTGAAACATGGCGGGAGTGGTCGGTAATTTCAAGCTGTTAGCCCCGCTGGTCGATCTGCTTGCTCCCGGGAAAAGCGTTAACGGGAGTATGGCCGCCGGCGTCACCGGTTGGTCCAACTGACGCTCGACTGCTTCATTCAACCTGGCATTCTCGGCTCGTTCTTTTTCCAACTCTGCATTAAGCCGACCGCGTTCCGACGAGTTCTCGGTGTTCTTAACCGTGAGTTCCTGAACCCGCAGCTCGAGCGCGGCTTGTTCCGTTCGTAATCGCATCGTCTGTTCACGCAACTGAAGATACTGGAAGAAAAGTGCGGCGCCGCCCACAATCAGAATCAAGCCAAGAGCAGCAAATGCAAACTTTCCAAAAACCGAAGTGGGCCACAACTTCACGTTCCACCCCGTGGTTATTACCGCCGGTGAGACCACAGGCACCGGAGCGAACGATCGGTTCATTGCACGAGCAACTTTGACACGATTGGCAATGCGCGGAACACGCAGTAGATTCTCCTCAACATGCTTACGGTCCTTGCCCGACAGTTCATTCCGGACGTATGAGTCGATCAATTCATCTTCGGCAATTTCGACCTCTTCGAACGTCTCCTCGTCAGCAAGGAACCCCTCCTCAAATCGAGATCGATCCTTTTCAGACAACTTTCCGAGAAGAAATTGTCGTGCCGATGCTTTGTTGTCTCTTTCTGCTGCCATGTTTCACGTCGTCGTCGAGTGGGCGAGACAATGCTGGATACAATCTTCCAGACTCTTTCTGATCCGGTGCGCGCGGATGCGTAGTGCGTTCATCGGAATACCCAGTTGTTCTGCTAACTTCCGTCTCAAGTCGATCTTTGTTCGTTTCTCTTCCTGATAGTAATTCATGATGAGGGACTTGTTGTCTGTCGGCAACTCATCCAGACACTTATCAAAACAATCGATCAACGGGTCATAATCTTCGAGCTCCAGTTGTGAGGGATCTATTGGCACCGGCGTCAGTTCCTCATCCAGTTCGACGAGACGGCCGGGATCGTTCTCCTGAAAGATGTAATTAGCGACAGTACAAATAAAGGCTGTCGCATTGGTGATTTCCGCTCCTTCATCAATCTTCTTCATCACCCGATCGAAAGTCTTGTCGGCGAGAATGTCTCCCGAGCTGCAGCCGCGCCACTCGAAGAAGCGAATCAACCTGGTTCTAAGCTTTTCGTACTGTTTCCCGGCCTCATCGCGATCGGAAGTAAAAAGAGCGAGCAACTTGGTTAAGGATTCTGCCGTCGGTACATACTTCGGTTTAGAGGTATTTCCGGGTGCGGCGCCGGAAGGAGTTGCACCGTTTTGTTTATTGGCTGCCGGTTCGGAAGCTGGTGTCATTGAAGGCAGATGTAGTTACTCGTCAGCGCCATTCTCCCTGTATCACAAATCCCGCCCAGTAATGCGGTTTTTTCCATTGAGTTTGCCGCGATAACTGTCGCTGTGCTTCTCGCAACGCCGCCGCGGGTTTGAGCTTGTTGACCAGCATCTGCTCGTAAAACGAAGCCATCAACAACGCCGTCGCCTGATCGTCGACTCGCCACAGGCTGGCGACCAAACGCTCAGCGCCAGCGTACATGAAACCACGCGTCAGCGCGATCAATCCCTCGCCCCTGATCAGTTTACCCGTGCCAGTCTCACATGCACTTAACACAACAAGCTCTGCGGGCAAATTAAGATTATAGATTTCACTCAAACCAACATATCCATTTTGCTCTTTACCATTTTCGTCCAGCATCGATAGGAGTATTCCAGAAAGCTCCGGATTCTTCGGATCCATGACGCCATGAGTCGCGAGATGAATCATACGATATTGAGCCAGTCTCGGGTTCATCAAGGTCGTGCGATTAGCCTTGAAACCAATCGCGCTAAAGCTCTGATCTCGCGGCACCATCTTCAAAATAGAAGATGCTTCGCGTCCAGCAAATGGCAACCGGCGAATCTCGCCTATTGAATTGAGTCCTAAATCTCCCAAAGCGCGGGTGAGGCGATCTGAATTAAACTCGCTATTCACATCGCTCTTTGTCAACTGATCAATTTTCTTCTCTTTCCTGGAGTCATTGGTCCTCTCATCATTTCTTCCAAACACGGGGTCGGCGATCACTGCTATAGCGTAAGGCGCAGACTTTCGCTCCGCGAGTTCTTTGCGTTGCAGAACCAGCACCGAGGCCGACGGTAAACTGGTCAGCTCGTGGCTCTCAATCATCAACTGCCTTGGAGTTGCATTAGCAATGGTGTTCGGGTTCGGCAACGCCGCAAAGGGCAATAACTGCAAGGCGCCGTCCGCCACTATTAACAGGCGTTTCTTGGTGAGGTGTGAAGCAATTGGTGCAAGTACTGCCTCGCTCAACAAAGACGATGCTTCCGTGTAATCGCTCTCAGCTCTCGTGACACGCTCGAGTCTTTGTGCCGGAGCCTCTTTTTGCTGATGTCTTCCCCGCGCAGAT
>DATNJO010000799.1:0-9649 GCA_035603895.1 Pyrinomonadaceae bacterium | reverse complement strand
GGCGATGTCGAAGTTGTAGGCGGGGATCTTTTCGTCGATTAAATCCGACGCAGGCTTACCGGGAACGTAGGTCTTGAAATACTTCGCCGAGTGTTCGAGCGCGTCTTTTAGCTGCTGGCCGGTTACTTCCAGGACGACGAGGGTGTTTTCGTAAACGTAAAGCCCGGCGATGTCGCGCACGCTGACAGGACCTTTGGCGATCCTCGCTTCTGAATTGAAACTCGCAACCATCGACACGTCGGCTTTGCCCGCTTCGAGTTGTACTTTCTGAATCAGATCGAGAATCGCTGTGTCGCGGAATCGTGCTTCTTTCGCGGTCAATTCTTCCGCGGATTGGCCGATAACTTTTGCGAGCCAGCCCTGCGTTTCGTTGTCGTAAGGCTCGGCGAGTTTGGTGACGTCGGGATCGGGTTCTACCTTGTCGTCGGTGGGCAGCGTGCGCGCGGATTTCGCGTACAGGCGCCAGCCGGCTGTCGTTTTTTGCAAGTAAAGATCTGTCCGCGCGAGATTCTTGCCCCAGTAGTTTGCTTGTGTGAGCAGGACGCCGTTGATGTAAAGCGAAGGCACCTCGCGATGCGTGTGGCCCATGAAGATAACGTCGACGCCGGGAACTTCTTTCGCAATCGAGATCGCTTCGTTTTCGTGCGCCACTTGGCCGGGACTCACTTCACCGGTGCGCAAATCCTCGCCGAGTCCCATGTGCATCGCGATGACCACTACGTCCGCTTTTTCCTTGTCGCGCAAGATGGGAACCCACTTGCGCGCTTCGCTGACTGGCTCGTGAAATTCAAGCCCGGCGTAGTTCGGCGGATTGTCCCAGTTCGGCACGCCCGGCGTCGTTAAACCAAGAATTCCGATGCGGACGCCCGCAACTTCTTTCACGATGTACGGCTTGTAATGCGGCTGCTGTTTCGCGATGTCGTACGTGTTTGCGGAGAGCCAGGGAAAATTTGCTTCACCACGCGCCTTTTCCAGGACCTTGAGACCGAAGTTGTACTCGTGATTACCGACGGCCATCGCGTCGTAATTTAAAGAGTTCATCACGAGCATCATCGGGTCGATTGGCTGATTGTTCTTGCGTCCGTGAAACGACTCGAGCGGCGATCCCTGAATCGTGTCGCCTGAATCGATGAGCAGCACGTTGGAATGCTCTTTGCGAATGCGCTTGATGAGGGTGGCGACTTTTGCGAGTCCGCGGTTGTCGGCTTTGTTGGTGTAGTAGTCGATCGGATTAATGTTGCCATGCAGATCGGTGGTGCCGAGGATTGTGATCTGAACGCGGTCGGGAACGAAGCTGCGCGCAACGAAAACCAGCGTCAGCAACAGCACCAGGGTCAGCAGCGAGTGGAAAAACGGTGAACGTCTCTTCATTTATTAATGTACTTGTTCTGAGTTCAACCTTAGGTTGTCTTCGAAGCACAAGCTAGCTTGAACTCAGAACCGGACTCAGAATTGCAATAACCATACCTGACATTTGTTAGCTTAGACCAAAATGCCTTATTGTTAGTAGCCGGTATCAGGAACCCACCAACGAAGTTGGTGGTACTTCAAGACTCTACCTACATCAAGGTAGGCCGGGCATAAAAGTACCACCAACTTCGTTGGTGGGATTCTGATACGTAAGCTTGACCGTTCGTGCCGGAAGTTGATTGCGCTTGGACAATTTAGTTACCTCCAATATTCGACAACGACCGATCCGCACGCTGGTGAGCGTTGCGGGAATCGCGCTGGGCGTGAGTCTGGTGATGCTGTTTACGGGGCTCGCGCGCGGCATGTCTAACGATCTTCAACGCCGTGCGAGCAATGTTCGCGCGGAGCTTCTCTTCATGCGTCCGGGCGCGGTGCAGTTAACCTCGACCACCGCCAATCTCGACACGCGCTACGTCGACCGTCTGAAAGCTATCGACGGCGTCGAAGAGGCGCTGCCGGTGATTCGTCACTTTTCATCAGGCTCGGGCGGCATCGGTATCGAGCAGATCGACGGCGTCGATTGGGACGCTTACGCCGGCATGAACGGGCTCAACCTGGTGGAAGGCCGCAGTCCGCAAA
The DNA here is from genome assembly GCA_035603895.1 of Pyrinomonadaceae bacterium. Classification (GTDB taxonomy): domain Bacteria; phylum Acidobacteriota; class Blastocatellia; order Pyrinomonadales; family Pyrinomonadaceae; genus PSRF01. Next base: position 7,600 of record DATNJO010000799.1, on the reverse strand, counting down.
ACACGAACGAAGTCGTGATCGACGAAACCAAGGCGCGCAATAACAACCTGCACATTGGCGACCCGATCAAAACACTCGGCACGAAGGAATATCGCATCGTCGGAATTTACTCACCGGAGTCAGGCGCGCGCGTGAAAATGTCGCTTGCCGCGATGCAGGAAGCACTCGAAGTCAGCGGCAAGTGCACGTTTATTTTCCTGAAGCTCCGAAATCCCGATCAGGTTGAAGCAATGGCCAAGCGGATCGACCAGGAGTTGCCGGGCAACACGATTCAACCGACGAGGGACGTTTTTACGAGTTTTGAAAAGAGTATTCCTTATCTCGGTGTTTTTCTGCGTGTGCTGGTAGGACTGGCGGCAGTGGTGAGCGCGCTGGTCGTGATGCTGGCGATGTACACGACGATCACGGAACGTACGCGGGAGATTGGCATCCTGAAAGCGATGGGCGCTTCGCGCGGTTACATCGTGGGAATTATCGAGAAGGAAGCGATTCTGATCAGCATCATCGGGCTGGTAGCCGGTTTTGCGGTTTCGCTCGTCGCCGGATACCTGATTCACCGCGCGTACGGACTCGTCTTTGAATATAGCTGGACCTGGGCGATGGTTGCGGCGGCGATTGGATTGATTGGTGGGGTGCTCGGTGCGTTGTATCCCGCGTGGCGCGCGTCGAATCTCGATGCGGTTAACGCGTTGGCGTACGAATAGATTCGTCGTCGGAGAGTCCGCTAAGCGAAAAGCCTTTTCGCCAGATCAATAGAAGACCAATCGCGCTCCAAAAAATATCGCGGCCTTTGCGAATGATAGCGAGTGTTTCGCCGACGCCACGCGCAAAACCCAAGACCTTCGAAACCTGACCAGTTCCGCCTTCGTCAACGCCCGCACGCAACGGAATAAACTTAAACGCTACGTTGATGATTCGATTCACCGACTCGAGGATGAACGCCTGCCGCAACGTCGGCGCGACCGGACTGATAAACGACAACGTCGCATAAATCTCCGCGACGCCCGCCAGATGAAAACACATGTCCAGCGCGAAGATTGAAAGAAAGCTGCCGCGATTGCGTCCGTAGAAACCATAGACGCGTTCTTCGAGTGTTTCCGCGCGCGGCAGAATCTTCGCGACCAGATTTGGCGCGACTCCGAACCGCCCGAAAAACCGCAGCGCGCCACTGAGAAACTTCGTCTGACTGCGCAGTAAAAAATAACCAGCGGGAATGATGACTAGCGTCGTAACGAGCGCGCCGATGCTCGCGTACCGCAACGGTTTTGGCAAAGTAAAACTCAGCAACAGCGTCGCCGTGCCCGCGCAAATAAATAATGCGACTGATAGCGCGTAAAAAATGTTTTCGATTGCCAGCGCCGATAGTCCGACCAGGATCGGCACGCGATCTTTCACAAACACGGCCTTCGACGGCTCGCTCACCGCGACACTCGCAAACGGGATGATGTTTCCGAGTGCATCGCCCATCAAACGCGCCTGTACTGCATCGCGAAACGGCAGGCGATGCGGACGTTCGACACAGCGCGTCCAGGCGAGCGCGCGAACAATGTAACGAGTGCTGGAGATCGCGAGGATGAGCAGGAAACCGGCGCCGAGACGTTGAATGTTCGAGAAGATCTCGCCGACGCCGGCGCGCCTCACGAAATAGGCGAACAACAGCAGTCCCAGCAGACCAAATATGATTCCAAGTGGCGCAAATCTGCTGCGACGAGCGCGCGGCTCACCGGAATCAACTTTCGGACTTTCAACGGCCATCAGGTAACGTTAACACATCCGCCTTTGCGGGAAACTTCTTCACTCGATTATGATGCTACGTTCATTTTGAGTCCGGCATAAAGAACATTACTAACATGAGTCAATCACAAACAGCTCTCGCGCAAGCACCTGCTATTCCGCTTACCACGCTCTCCGAAGACGAGACCATGTTTCGCTCCAGCGTCCGCGAGTTTGCCGAGGGCGAGATTCGCCCGCGGGTCGAACACATGGACGAGGCCGCAAAACTCGATCCGGCCATTATCAAGCACTGTTTCGACCTCGGCTTGATGGGTATCGAAACGCCGGAAGAGTACGGCGGCGCGGGCGCCAATTTTTTCACCGCCATTCTCGCCGTGGAAGAACTGTCGCGCGTTGACGCCTCTGTCGGCGTGTTTGTCGACGTGCAGAACACGCTGGTTAACAACGCCTTCATTCGCTGGGGAACAAACGAACAGAAACAAAAATACCTGACGCGCCTCGCGAGCGAGCACGTCGGCGCCTACGCGCTGAGCGAACCCAGCTCCGGCTCAGACGCCTTCGCGATGCAAACCCGCGCTGTAGATAAAGGCGATCACTATCTGCTCAACGGCCGCAAGCTGTGGATCACGAACGGTATCGAAGCCGAGATCTTCGTACTGTTCGCGAATATGAATCCGGAAGCTGGTTACAAAGGCATCACCGCTTTCATCGTCGAGAAGAGTTTTCCCGGTTTCTCGATCGGAAAGAAGGAGAACAAACTCGGCATTCGCGCGTCATCGACGGTCGAGTTGATCCTCGAAGACTGCCAGGTGCCGAAAGAAAACGTTCTCGGCGAAGCGGGCAAGGGCTACAAGATCTCGATCGAAACGTTGAACGAAGGCCGCATCGGAATCGGTGCGCAGATGATCGGCATCGCTCAGGGCGCGTTGGAGAGTGCTTTGGCTTACACGGCCGAGCGGCAGCAGTTTGGCAAGTCGATCAATCAGTTTCAGGGCGTTCAGTTTCAACTCGCGGAGATGGCGACCGAACTCGAAGCCGCGCGTTTGATGGTTTACAACGCCGCGCGCATGAAAGATGCGGGCATCAACTTCGTGAAGGAAGCCGCAATGGCGAAGCTTTATTCATCGCGCGTCGCCGAGCGTGTCAGTTCGAAAGCGATCGAACTCTACGGCGGCTACGGCTACGTGAAGGATTATCCGGTCGAGAAATATTGGCGCGACTCGAAGATTGGCGCGATCTACGAAGGCACTTCAAACATGCAGTTGCAAACAATCGCGAAACTGATTATCGGAAAATGAGCCGCATCGAAGTTTTCGAACAAATGTTAGCCACTGACCCGGGCAATACCAGTGTGCTTTTTGGTCTGGCTAAAGAATACGAGAAGGCTGGCCGCGATAACGATTTGATCGCGACGCTGAACCGTTATCTCGAACAAGTCGACGACGAGGGAAACGCATTCGGCATGTTGGCGAGCGCGTATGAACGGCTTGGCAAACGCGACGAGGCGCGCGCGGCGTATGAGCGCGGCATCGAAACGGCGCAACGCCACGGACATCCCGGCATGGCCGAAGAATACCGCATGACGCTGGCGGGTAACTATGAAGACTGACACCAAAGTTTTGAAGCTGGTTCGCAAAGCAGACTCGTCTGATTCGTCTGATTCGATCGAGTTTTCGGCGCAAGCCGTGGAAGAGCAGTTGCCGGATCACAAACTGCTGCTCGAGATGTATCGAACGATGTATCTCTCGCGCCGGCTCGACGACAAAGAGATCCAGCTAAAGGGTCAAAACCGAATCTTCTTTCAGATCAGCGGCGCGGGACATGAAGCGATACTGGCCGCGGCGGGTGTGGTTTTAAAGCCGAGTTACGACTGGTTTTATCCCTACTATCGCGACCGCGCGCTCTGTTTGCAGCTTGGCATGACGCCGCTCGAGCAGTTGCAATCCGCCGTCGGCGCGGAAGCAGATCCCAATTCACACGGACGCCAGATGCCCTCGCACTGGGGTCACAAGAAACTCAACATCGTTTCGCAGTCGTCACCGACGGGAACACAACTGTTGCAAGCGGTCGGTTGTGCTGAAGCGGCTTATCGGTTCCAGTTGATTCCTGAACTGCAAAAGCGAGTCAATGGTTTTCACGACGATGAAGTGACTTACGTCTCAGTCGGCGAAGGCACCACGAGTGAAGGTGAGTTTTGGGAAGCGCTGAACACGGCGTGCAATTTGAAGTTGCCGGTGGTGTTTTTGATTGAAGACAACGGTTACGCGATCAGTGTTCCGGTGGAAGTGCAAACTGCGGGCGGCGACGTGTCGCGCCTGGTTGAAGGTTTTCCCGGGCTTTACATCCAACGTTGCGATGGCACTGACGTGATCGAGTCGCTGGAAACAATGCGCCGCGCGGTTGATTACTGCCGTCAGCGCAAGGGTCCGTCGTTGGTCCACGCAAAAGTCATTCGTCCGTATTCGCACTCGCTTTCTGACGACGAAAAGCTTTACCGGCCTGATGAAGAACGAGCCAGCGATGCCGAACGCGATCCGGTGAAACGTTTTGGCGCGTTGCTGATCGACTCCGGCGTGATCGATCAGGACGGATTGCAACGGATCAAGGACGAAGCCGACGCGGCAGTGAACGAAGCGGCAGACGTCGCGCTCGCGAGTCCTCAGCCCGCGCAAGATACTGCGATGAAGTTTGTGTTTTCGCCCGACGTAGATCCCACGTCTCCGCAGTTCGACAAGGAAGATCAGGTGCAACTCTCGGGCAATCCAGGCACGATGGTCGACTTGATCAATCGCACGTTGCACACCGAGATGGCGCGCGATCCACGCATCGTCGTGTTTGGGGAAGACGTGGCTGACTGTTCTCGCGAGCAGTATCTGGAAACAGTGAAAGGCAAAGGCGGCGTTTTCAAAGTCACTGCCAACTTGCAACGAAACTTCGGCGGCGCACGCGTGTTTAATTCGCCACTCGCGGAGGCAAACATCGTCGGACGTGCGATCGGTCTCGCAACGCGCGGATTGAAGCCCGTTGTCGAGATTCAGTTCTTCGATTACATCTGGCCCGCGATGCACCAGATTCGTAATGAGCTGGCGCTGATGCGCTGGCGCTCGGGAGGTGATTGGAAGTCGCCGGTGGTGATGCGTGTGCCGGTTGGTGGTTACTTGAAAGGCGGTGCGGTCTATCACTCGCAGTCAGGCGTGTCGACCTTCACGCAGATTCCCGGGTTGCGTGTGATCTATCCGTCAAACGCGCTCGACGCAAACGGACTGTTGCGCACAGCGATTCGTTGCGACGACCCGGTGCTGTTTCTCGAACACAAGCATCTTTATCGTCAGGCGTACAACAAGTCGGCCTATCCCGGCGATGAATTCATGATCCCGTTTGGCAAAGCGAAAAAAGTTCGCGAAGGCAAGGACCTGACAATTATTACCTATGGCGCGCTGGTCCAGCGTTCGCTCGTCGCAGCGAAGCAGGCGGAACAGGAAGGCACCAGCGTCGAAGTGATCGATCTGCGCAGTCTCGTTCCTTACGACTGGGACGCCATCACTGAATCAGTCAAACGCACGAACCGCGTGATCGTCGCTCACGAAGACTCCCTCTCATTCGGCTACGGCGCCGAGATCGCGGCGCGCATCGCCGCCGAACTCTTCGAATACCTCGACGCACCCGTCAAGCGCGTCTGCGCCCTCGACACCTTCGTGGCCTACGCCCCCCAACTCGAGGACGCGATCCTCCCCCAACCCGCAGACGTTGCGAAGGCAATCACGGAATTGAAGAGTTATTGATCGGCTTCGTGACTGAGCTATTAGTGCATGCTTAGATCCTCACCTATAATCTGGTCATGAAACACCTTACCAGAATCACGTTTGACCCCAATGTCATGGGTGGGAAGCCTTGCATTCGCGGTCTTCGCGTCACCGTTGGGACCATTGTGGGCTTGCTGGCATCAGGCCACTCTTCAACAGAGATATTGGAACTCTATCCGTATCTTGAAAAAGAAGACTTGCAGGAAGCACTAGCATACGCTGCCTGGCGCACCGAGGAAGTCGAACTGCCTTTAGTTTCGGGATGAACATTCTCGTTGACATGAATCTCTCGCCTGGTTGGGTTGAGGTGTTCGTCCGTCACGGGATCAACGCGGTCCACTGGTCCACTATCGGCAACCCGCGCGCACCAGACACTCTGTTAATGAACTGGGCCCGTGATAACGATCACATCGTGTTTACTCACGATTTGGACTTTGGTGCGCTGCTGGCGTTAACTCAGACCATTAGCCCGAGCGTGATTCAAGTTCGCACTCAGGACGTAACTCCTGCCCATCTTGAACGAACCGTCATCAGCAGCTTACGACAACACGCAGCTTCGCTTGAGACCGGAGCGCTGATAATTCTTGACGAAAGTCGCGCAAGAGTAAGAATTTTGCCACTAAATCGTCCGGTCGTTTGATACCTGCCCAAATCTCAATAGCCGTACAGCCGTGTACTGTTCTGTTTCGCAAAAACGCCTCGGCATCAGCGTTTCCAAGTAAAAAATCCCTAAACCCAGACGGCATAAAGGTTGCGGCAACTTAAGCCGATACGCCTGTGTGCGTCTCCCCGGCATCGTTCCCCGACAATTAATCGCGATTGATTAGACACAAGGGAGGTACAACTGATGAGCAAGCACGTTTCGAGTGTTCTGGCTGCGGTGATTTTAACTCTATCACTGTCCGCGCTCGCATTCGCACAGACAACTACTACTACGGTTACAAAGACAGTACAAAACCCCGATGGAACGTACACGATAATTGAATATCCAGCGAAGAAAGAAGTAACGCTGACGCTCAATCCAGTCACTATCCAGGGCGCCAAGGGCGTGGCGACCATTCTGCGTGACGACGACGGCACCAGAATCAAACTCAACCTGACGAACGTACCGGCAGATGTTACTGCGATGACCGTGTATGCGGTCGACGACACGGGTGCGATTACCGCGCTCGGGCCAGTAGCAATCAGCAACGGCGTGGGCACGTTATCGGCCACGACTCCGTTGAGCAAATTCATGTTGGTTGCTTCGTCGGATACTGCGCTGACTGCGTACGATCCGAACACCACGGTCCTCTTCAGAAGCGCGGTGCCCGAAGGTTATGCCGTGGTGCCGGTGAGACAGAATCCGTCGGGTGAGAAAGTGGCGGCTGTTGCGGCTCCGACTACAACCGTTGCCGGAACCTACACTGCTCCGCTGCTGGGCATTCCGACTTTGAAAACTGGTGACGATACCAAGATTAAGGTCGACTTCACCGGTGCTTTGACCGGTGCGCGTGCGAACGTGTTCATCACGCCGCACAAAGACAAACCAACCGAAGTTCGGATCAAGTTTCATGACCTGAAGGAAGCGCCTGCGGGTCAGAAATTCATCGCGTGGGCGGTTGGAGATGATGGCACGTATCAGAAACTCGGTGAGATCATAAACACCGGAGGCCGCAACGAAGCCGAATTCAAGACCGAAACGGCGTTGGCCGACTTTGGATTGCTGTTGACGATGGAGTCAGCGATTGGCACATCGCCGGCAGGACCGCCCGTGGCGACGATTCACATCGTTCCGTAGCTTTTGAAACATTGCGGAGCGCGGGGCGGGCTCCCCTGCAGACGAACATACAGGGCGCGGGCCAACGCCAGCGGGCGAGCCGCCCGCGCTCCAATCATTCCAGTGCACTAGTGCATTTTGGGCCGTGCCGCCGAGGCACGGCCTTTTTGTTATAGATCGCACAAACAACTTTCACAAAACAGTGTCTTTGCGTTAAGATGTCGGCTGCTGAAGTTGCGCGCGGACAACTTCAGGTCTCCCGGCAGGTTCACCCGAACCTCGACTCTTTTCACTGACAGCGAGA
>DATNJO010000798.1:0-3462 GCA_035603895.1 Pyrinomonadaceae bacterium | reverse complement strand
GGCCGTTGACCGTGAATGGCTCATGTTCCTTCAGCAAAACCCGGCGCCGCAAATAGAACAAAAGAAATATGAAGACTGTGCCAAACTACTCGGTAGAAATCCGCAGCCGTCCAAACTTGCTACCGAAGCGATCCTCTGGACGTCCTCGCAAGAAGGAACCGACGCGACGTTGTTGGCGGTGACATGGGCAAAGGAAGGGAGTTTTAGTTTTAATCCTCCGCCGAACCCGCGCCAGGACGGAGGCTGGGACATGGGCCCCTTGCAGACGTCGACGACCTACTTCATGAAGGAGGAGTTTGTAAATTCAATCAGCGAGGATTCGTTCGCGGTGACTGGACCAGCAGTGAGCGGTGTGCCATTTAGCGGCGACCCATATCTAGCGCTTAGATGGGGAGCACGTGCAATTAACTACGGCCAGAACTTCAGCAGCAGCCGTCCAAAAGGCGTCAGTGAGCGCGCCGATCTGGCCGGCATTTATCGCGCAGGTCCTAAACGAACTGGTCCATACAAGACCCGGGTCAATGAATTCAATGCGCTACACTCCGGCTACGATACCTTCTTTGAATGCCTACGAAAAAAATAGACGTGAAGCGACAGATTATGTCTACACGAACTCTTCTAACACGCTGCACTATCCTCATAATTGCCGCAGGCCTCTGGGCTTGCTCGAGTGCTTCTCCTCAGTTCCAGTCCGCGCAGAATACGAAAGCTAACCTGGGAATGCCAGCCACAACCCGTTCGTCTTCCTCTGCCGACTCGGTTCGAACCATTGACTTCGCGAACTTCGTTTATCCAGCCAAAGCGTACTTTCCAAGCGAGGCCGAGAGCCTGCCGTTGAAGGAAGGCCGATATGAAGGCGACAGCACGCAGGACCCCGTGATTCTTGCTTCAGTAGCATACGGTGACGTTACCGCCGATAAGGTGGAGGACGCGATAGTTGTTTTGGGTGTCAGTGTTGAGGGTTCTGCGATACCGCACATTGTTTACATCTACACGAAAGTGAACGGTGCACCGAAACTATTGTGGGCCTTTCAAACCGGAGATCGCGGCGCTGGTGGGTTGCGGCAAGCATCTCCTGACCGCGGAGAGCTAATCGTTGAGCTATACGGCCAAAACAAGGTAATCGGAAAGAACTTGTATGAGTCCGACCCCTTTGCGACAGAAGGAGTCTGTTGCCCGCAGGTCTTTACCCATGCTCGATACACATGGGCAGGCGACCACTTTAAACAGGACGGTGCCGCAGAGGTAATGCCCAATCCCGCCGGGGACGGCGCTCTGATTATGGCGCCCTTTCGCTGAGGGTAAGCTCACAGGTTTCAAGGGAACCTTGCTACTTCTTTTGAATTGTCGAATATGTCTGCTGGTGGCCCCACGACTTTGACTCTACCTCGATCGAGAACGACGACCTGCGAGCCGAGACGGAGGGCTTCGGCAGTGTTGTGGGTGACGTAGACGAACGGAATTTTGGTCCGTGCTTGAGCTGTGGCGATTTCATCAAGCAAGCCCGCCCTGGTTTCGACATCGACGGCCGAGAGCGGTTCGTCGAGCAAGACGACCGAAGGATCGGAAGCCAAAGCCCGCGCGAGTGCCACTCTCTGCTGCTCTCCGCCTGACATGTTTGCAGGATAGCGCCGGCGAATCTGGTCCACCTTAAATAAGGCCAACATATTTTGCGCGGCTTCGCTTCGCTGTGCTTTAGTCTGATTCTTGATTCCGTAACTGACATTTTGTTCGGCCGTGAGGTGCGGAAATAACGCGTAGTCCTGAAAGACATATCCGACCCGCCGCTTTTGCATCGACATATCAACGCCGCTCGCAGAATCGAAAAAGCTTCTTTCGCCGACCTTTATGGTTCCTTCGTCAGGTTCGATGATCCCGGCGATGGCGCGCAGCGTAGTGGTTTTTCCGGAACCGGAAGGACCAAAGAGAATCGTAATTCCGTTGTCTGCGACAAACCGTACATCAAGATTGAAAGCCCCACCCTTGTCTGACTCGAGACGTTTTCGAATGTCGACCTTCAACTGAGTATTAATATCGCAAAGCTCCCTTGGTAAGTTTGGTTGTGAAGTAAACAGCGGCCACTGAGACTCCGGTCAGAATCAACGCCAGCGCCTGTGCTTGCTTATTATCTCCACTGATCACTGCTTCGTAAATTGCCAGCGGCATGGTCTGCGTTTTGCCGACAATGTTACCGGCGAGCATGAAAGTGGCGCCAAACTCTCCCAGCGCACGCGTGAAACTAAGCACGATTCCCGCGAGAATGCCACGACGGGCCAATGGCAAGGTGATCAGAAGAAAAGTTGCCAGGCGTGTTTTGCCGAGAGTGTATGAAGCGACCTCGTATTGTGGATTGACACTCTCGATTGCCGCTCGTGACGACAGCACCATCAACGGCAAAGCCAGGACGACAGCCGCAACGACTGCCGCTTGCCACGTAAAAGTCACGGTCCATCCGGTGAGTTTATAAATCGGCTCGCCAATCAGACCGTGTCGTCCAAACAACACGATCAAGTAGAAGCCCGTAACCGTCGGCGGCAAAACCAAAGGCATCGTAAAGAACGACGCCAGCAGCTCTCGCCCGTGAAACCTGGCTTTGGCAAACAACAAGCCGAGGGCAAGACCCAACACCGCTATGATCAACGTCGCAATCGAAACAACCAAAGCGGAAAGCTTGAATGATTCCCAAATCATTGTTTTGTCGACAAGAATCCGTACTTCGCAAGAATCTTTTGCCCGTCAGAGCTAAGCACGAGCTCGATAAACTTTTGTGCAGCGTCGTTTCGTTTACTGTCTTTCACAATGGCAATCGGATAAAGAATCGGATCGTGCGAATCCTCAGGGGCACGAACAACCTCTTTAACTTTTGCGCCGGCGCTCAGCACGTCGGAAGCATAGACGATGCCGGCATCAACTTCACCTCGCACAACGTAGTCGAGCACCTGCCGCACATCTTCAGCGTAAATGAGCTTCGAACCGATGCCGGGCAACAACTGAAGTTTGTTGAAAGTTTGCTGCGTGTACTGACCAGCCGGAACTGTTTTGGGATTTCCGACGGCGATCTTTTTTACTTCCGGCTTAGTTAAATCTGTGAAAGAAGCAATTGCCGAACTATTCGCAGGCTCAACTAATACCAGCACGTTTCGCGCAAAGTCGGTCCTGCTTGAAGAGACGATCAGTTGGTTCGCAGCTAGTTGGTCCATCTGTTGGGCGCCGGCACTGGCGAATACATCAACGGGCGCGCCGGACTCAATCTGCTTTTGCAGTGCGCCCGAAGCCCCGAAGTTGAAATGTACCTTTACGTTGTTTCGCTGTTCGTTTAGTTGCGCGATCTCGTTGAACGCGTCTTTAAGACTTGCCGCAGCAGAAACAATGATCTCGTTCGCGGACGTCTCATGGCGACATGACGGCAGGAACAACAGCAGCGCAAGTAGTGTCCCGAGTAAGATCGACCTGTACAAATCA
>DATNJO010000797.1:0-2456 GCA_035603895.1 Pyrinomonadaceae bacterium | reverse complement strand
ATTCTTCCCATCGACCGTTGCGGCCGACGCATCGCGGCCACGCTAATCTCCCGTGGTTACGACGTCACCTTTCGGGAATTCGACGGCGACCATGAAATTCCCGCCGACATCGCCCGCGAGGGTTTGAAGTGGATGACTGTTTAGCGCAACGCACATGGTCCTCTTGATGACTGTTTACCGCAACGCACGTGGTCCTCCTGATGACTGTTTAGCGCAACGCATGTGTTCCTCTTTTGGAGGCACCAACTTGGCACGTCCAAACGCCGAAGGCGTTCGCTAATTGCAGCCCAGGGTTGGAGCACAGCGACTACCCTGGGAATACGAAATTAAGTTTCAAAACCAACGCTGAAAGCGTTGGCGAATCCCGCGAAACATTTCGCCAACTCCTTCAGAGTTGGTTGCTTTATTTTTTCGTTACCCAGGGTTGAAACAACCCTGGGCTGGCACTCGCGAACGCCTTCGGCGTTCAGAACCCAGAGTCGAAACCTGGCCCCACATGCCGTTGCGGGCGTTGTGGACTAATTAGAGTTCGCGGCTGCGACCTAGAGAACATTAACGGCTGCGGCGGCCGCCGAGTTGGGCGGAGAGTTTTAGGGCCGCGGTCTGGACGATCTTGCCGAGTGAGGGGAGGTAGTCGTCGTTGAGTTGACTGACGGTGCCGCTCAGGCCGATTGCCGCGACGACTTCACCGCTCGCTGAAAACACGGGCGCCGCGACACAACGCACACCGACGGCGTGTTCTTCGTCGTCAATTGCATAGCCACGACGGCGAATGGCGGCGAGTTCTTCGAAAAGGTGTGGCAGCGTCACGATTGTTCGCGGTGATACCTGGCGCAAAGGATGCAGACCCGCGATCTCCTGGATCTCTTCACGACTCAAATGACAAATCAACGCCTTGCCAACTGCCGTAGCTTGCGGCGCGACCCGCTGGCCGTTCCAAATGTCCATCTTGATGAAACCTGGCGACTCGATGCGTTCGATGTAAACGGCGTCACCGTGATCGAGTATGGCGAGATGCGATCCGAGACGCGTGGTCTCGACCATCTGGCGGAGGTGCGACATGGCAAGCTCGCGTAGCGCCATGCCCTGCATCGCTTGCCCGCCCAAACTCAACACGCGGATGCCAAGCGTGTGCTGACCGGTTTCAACATCGCGGCGCACGTAACCACGGCCAACGAGCGTTCGCAACAAGTAACTGGTCGAACTCTTCGGTACTTTTGCGGCGCGGCTGATTTCAGACGTGCTAAGACCGTGGTTTCTACTGGCGAGCAGTTCGAGAATCGATAGCGCGCGCTCAACCGACGTCACTTGCTCTCGGTTTATTGCGCGGCGTTTTGCAATCTCAGTAGTACCTGCTCTAACCATGCTATTTTCCCTCCCCGGGCTCGCTCACAAAGAAGTGTTCACAGTTCTGAACGGTGCTATCACCGGCCCTACTGGAGAAACTTCGTCTTTGAAGGCAAAAACTGTCGGGACGCCGACTTATGTAATGAAGCCATAAATAAGTTTACGTTCACAATGCTGATTGACGTATTGCGTGGGGGTGAATCGCATGCTAAACCTCTGGAAACCTTATGTCGAGCACTCGTTCACAATACGGAACACGTTTCAATACCGCGCCGCCGGACTTCAATGCTGAAACCGACCTGCCGCGCGGATTCATGGCGTTTCTCGAACCGCTTCATCGCGAGCTGACGCCGCGGCAACAGTCACTGGCGCGAAAGCGCGCCGCCGTACTCGCGGCTTCGCACCAGGGCCGGAAACCGGACTACCTTCCGCCATCTGAAGCGACGACTACTGACTGGACGATTGCGCTACCGGCCTGGTGCGCGGATCAGCGTAACCAAATGACCGGTCCGGCCGACGACGCCGAGCTCGTCGTGAAGATGTTGAACTCGGGCGCGCCCGGCGTGATGCTCGACCTCGAAGACTCAATGGCCAACATGTGGTCCAACCTGAAAACCGGCATCGAAAACATCAACGCCGCTTTGAAAGGCGAGCTCACTTACTTCGACGCAAAACGCGATCGCACTACCGGCATCAAGCAAAGCAGCACCGTCATCTTGATTCGTCCGCGTGGACTGCATCTCAACCAGGCGGGGATATTCAAAAACGAGTTGATGTCGGCGTCGTTATTTGACGTGGCGATGGTTGCTTATCAGGCCGACGTTCGTCTGCGGCATCCGCTAAGCTTCTACATTCCAAAGTCAGAGTCGGCCGAAGAGGCATTGTGGTGGCGCGATCTGTTTCGCGCGATTGAAGATTCGAAGGGTTTGCCGCGTGGTTACATAAAGTGCATGGCGCTGGTTGAGTCGCATCCGCTTGCGTATCAGATGGAAGAGTTCATCTACAACCTGCGCGATCACATCATCGGTCTGAATCTTGGCCGCTGGGATTACATGGCGAGTTTGATCCACTTCAATCTTGAAGATCCCGAGTGGGTGTTACCGGATCGA
>DATNJO010000796.1:0-3798 GCA_035603895.1 Pyrinomonadaceae bacterium | reverse complement strand
GGGCATACGAACCCTGGTGCTGCATGCTGTTTTGATCGACGCCGGCCAGGTTGTCGAGCGGCGTGTGATAGTGATTGATACCGTCGATGTTGGCAAAGTTTAGTCCCGACATCCCGGCGCGTTTGAATACCGTCATGTCGGTGTCGTTCGGCAGCAGCCGGTAAATCTCATACGAAAGCGAATGGGCCGTCGGAAATGGAGACGCGTCGGCGAGCTGCTCGATCAACCAACCGTTGTTGTCAGTAGTCTCGAACATCATTACAGGACCACTGTTTCCACGCGCGTCAAAGTTGAGTACGACACCGACATCTTTGGCCCACGGATGTTCGTTAACAAAAGCGCGCGCTCCGAGGAGTCCATTCTCTTCACCATCGGTGAAAAGAATGATCACATCGTTCTTCAGTGGCGCTCCCGTCTTCAGAGCCCTGAGCGTCTCCAGCAGAGACGCGACGGCCATACCGTCGTCACTCGCACCAAAACTCGTAAGCACTGAATCGTAATGCGCGACCAGCAACACAGCCTTGCCGCCGCCCGTACCTTTCAAACGTGCGACAACGTTTGCGACGCTCGCGATCTGTAACGGCGCGCCTTTCTCAGTGATCACAGTCGCCGTTTGAACTTGCGGCTCGAGACCGGCGTCGGACAACTGTTTCACCAGGTAGTCCTGGACCACGCGATGCGCGGCGGAGCCCATCGGATGCGGTTTTTCCGCAATCACAGACAGATGTCGCACTGCACGGCCGGCAGAAAATGTTTCCGGCGAGACTGCAGCACCGGCTGCGGCTGGTGGATCGTGTTCGCGAATGCTGAAAGTCGCCACCAACGCGAGGAAGACCGCCAGCAGGATCGCCGTTACAACGTCCTCCCGGAGCAAATGAGCAGTCTTCCAGCTTACAGATTTGTCTGACGAATTAACCCAAGCCACGATTGTTTCCTCTAGTCGCGTTTGATGAGTCTGCTGAGCTCACGCGAGAGAATTCGCAGAATCAATGAATCAGAGGTGTGAACGAAGAAGTGATCTCCGGGCAGTTGCCAGAGATCAAACGAATTGGTGGTGTGGACTTTCCATGCTTCGAGGTCTTCCCGCGAAGCCAAAGTGTCTTCGAGTCCGCCAAACACTGTGATCGGGCAGTTCAATGGCAGCCGATTTGAAGCGCGATACGTCTCGGCGACAGCGAAATCCGCGCGCAGCGTCGCGCTGACCATACGCATCAACTCCGGATTTTCCAATACTTCGGGCGGAGTGCCGTTGAGTGTTTTCAACTCCGTGATGAAATCCTCTTCCGATAGATCGTGAATGTTCTTTCTATCTCTCGGAAGCTGAGGACCACGCGCACCAGAAACAAAGAGATGACTGACGTGAATGCCAAAGGTGTCTTTCAGCCGGTGGGCCATCTCAAAACTGGCAAATGCACCCACGCTGTGCCCGAAGAGCACGATCGGTCGATCCAAAAGCGGCTGCATCGCATTAGCGACTGCAACCACTAAAGAATCCATCCGGTCCAAGGCAGGTTCTCTGAAACGGCTGCCTCGACCCGGTGGTTGAACTGCGTAAATCTCGACACCCGGCGGCAAGTAGTTTTCCCAGCCGCGGTAGATCGATGCTCCACCACCGGCGTATGGAAAACAAAACAGGCGCAGCCGCGCGTTCGGATCGGGTTTCGCGCAGTTAAACCACGGGGACATAATTCGTCCGGGAGACGCAGTGACCATCAGATCTCCATCTCTTCGATATAGGTCCTATAGATCAATAGGACCTATTACGCGCCTGCTTCGCTGACCTTCTCGAGATGGCCCACGCCGTCGAGTGTTTTCAGATCGATGTCGGCGATGCAACGCACCTTGACGTAATCGAGAGTCAGACCACCGGCAAGGCGCACCTTGCCCGTTCCTTCGTCGAAGTTTGCCTTGCTGAGATCCGACGCTTCCGGATCGACTTTGAATCCGAGTTCAGTGCCGCCCTTCGTCTCGGTGAACTTCACCCGCACGTAACCGTTGTCAATCGCTTCTTTCAAAGCTTTGACTGTCGGTTCCGGCCGCTGGCTGACGACGATCTTGTGATCGCCAACGCTCAACCGATCGACGAGGCTCGGACCCTTCGGAGTGGTATCGACTGGCGCCGGAGGCGGTGGATTGTTGGCCATCTCCTCCATCTTCTTGCGCAGGCTGAGCGGACGCATGTCGGTCCAGACTTCTTTGATGTAGGCCAGGCACTCGGCTTTCAGGCCGGTCTTGCCTACATCGTTCCAGCCAAGCGGATTCGCCTTGTACTCAGGCCAGATCGAATACTGTTCCTCGTGGTTTACAACCACTTTGTAGATTGTTTTGTCTTCATCTTCAGCGTGTTGCAAAGACATTTGTTCTTTCTCCTTACTCTCACTGTAGTTCTGGAATTTTACACTTTAAGACGCGGCGGCGGCGACCGCGAAGCTGTTGTTTTGTATCTCAGCACATACCTGCCGCAGATTGGTTTCCGCCAGTTGCCGATCGGTGATTGGCCTGCCACCGCGCGATTCGTTGATCTCCTGCGACAGCACATCGTCGCAGGCGTTCACGAATTTCTTGATCTGCTCGATGCTCATTCCCTTGCCTTCGAGATACGGCAGGATCCAGAAATCGAAGTCGTACATCGGTAGCCACGTTGAGTTGGACACCGTGCGGAACAGCTTCATCACTTCTTCGCAGCCCTGCTCCCAACCCATCGTGTTGTGCTGCCACTTGTAACCAAAGCCATTGATGCCGTGTACGTCTTTACTCTTCGAATAGATCGGCGCGCGCGGATTGTTGTACCAGATCTCACCGCGGAAGAATGTTGGTCCAGCGTCCTGTAGAAGCTGAATCGTGTTGTCGACAGTCTGCGAGGTTTCACCGGGAAAGCCGATGATCAGCGACGCAAACGTCATGATACCGCTCGCGTTGAGATGTTTCATACCACGTAGATATTGTTCCGGCGTCGCGACCTTTTTCATGATCTTCAACACGTCGGGGTCGCCTGATTCGATACCGAGAAACACGCCGCCGCAATTACTGCGCGCCATCAAATCGCAGAGTTCCTCGTCCATGATGTTGCAGCGCAAATAGGAATACCAGCGAAACGTAAACTGGTTGCGAATCATCATGCGCAGGATTTCCTTGAAACGATCGGCCGGCACGTTGAACGTATCATCGATAAAGACGAGATTCGCAACGTTCGAACGTTCCTGTATCTGGCGCAGTTCGTTTTCGACCTGCGCAATCTCCTGCGGCACCCATTTACCGGCGCGCACCGGATAGTCGCAGAAGGTACAGCGAAACGGACAACTCAGCGCCGTTCGCGTTTGCAACGTCTGTCCCAGATCCTTGGTGTGATAGTTGGACCAGTTGATCGGTGCCAGCGAAAACTCCGCTTCCGCACCGGTGAACACAAACTTTCCGTTCCATTTTATGTAACAGTTTTTCACTTTGCTGAGATCGCTGCTTGCGCGCAACGTCATCAACAAGTTTGCCAGCGTCTGTTCGCCCTGTTTTTGCTGGACATAAACGTCGCCGCCGATGTCTTCGAGAATGATGCGGAAGTCGGCTTCATCGAGGTGGTACGCAAGGTTGTCGATGAGTGGACCACCCACGACGATGAACGAGTCCGGACTCTTCTCGCGAACAAGCTTCACCACCTCTTTGGCGATGAGCGGCGTCAGGTAAAGCGTCGTCGTGATGGCGATTACCTTCGGCCGCCGGCTCAAGAGTTCGTTCAACTCGTCGCTTTTCGTGTGGAAGAAACTGGAGAACTCCGCGTCGATACCCTGACTCGAAAGAAAGCTG
>DATNJO010000795.1:0-6590 GCA_035603895.1 Pyrinomonadaceae bacterium | reverse complement strand
AATGATCTGGGAAGACGAGAGGAAAGCAGTTGCCGATCAACTGGGTTTCGTGTTGCACCTGGGGGATTTCGTCTATGAAGTAGTTTGGTATCCGGAAGATCGGCCGCAGGGTTACTACGCGCGCCGGTTGCGCGACGTGGTCCGTTACCCAAACGGCGAAAAGATTAGAGACTTTCACGTGCCGACCACGGTCGATGACTATCGCGCGCTATACAGTAGTTATCTTCTCGATCCTGATTTGCAGGACGCGCGCGCTCGTTGGCCCTTCATCTGCATGTGGGACAATCACGAGTTCTCCTGGAAAGGTTGGCAGAGCCAGCAGGACTTTAGCGGTGTTCGTCCGGCGCAAACGCGCAAGGTTGCCGCCAACCAGGCCTGGTTTGAATATCAGCCGGGTAGGTTTACTAAGAGCAATCCTGACCTTGATAAATATTTGCCACCGGCCGTGCGCGACACACCGATACGCGACTTCGACGATCACGGTTTGGGGTTGGAGCCAGGGAACCTCACCGCGATCAATAGCCTCAAGATCTATCGCACGTTGCGTTGGGGACGTAATGTCGAGTTGATTCTCACCGATAATCGTTCATATCGATCTGAGCCGGTGATGCATCGCTCAGAGGCAAGTCCGTTTCAAGCGCAACAGTTTCCTTACGTCCTTTCCGAGAACGTGGTTGACGTGCTTGATGGTGGACGCGAGTTCAATCATGGAAAGCCACCGGACGAGATCTCATTCAACGGAGCGAATCTCAGCAATCCTCGCAAACACTCACCACCGCAATCGATGCTCGGTGTTGCACAGAAAGCCTGGCTACAGGAAAAGTTAAGTTCGTCTTCCGTTCCCTGGAAACTATGGGGAAATTCCGTGGGCATGGGCGAGTGGCGTATTGATTTCCAGAACCTGCCCGAAAGTGCAGGCGCGAAATGGCCTGATACTGGTTACGCGACCTTCGGCGATGACGATTGGTCCGCGTATCGACACGAGCGTGCGGAAGTATTGAACTTCATCCGCAACCAACACATCACGGGAGTCGTCGCGCTTTGCGGCGATCGACACGCCTTCGAAGCCGCGCTTGTCGCGCCGTCCTTACCGCCTAAGACTTTCGAACCCGTTATCGCCGAGTTCGTTACCGGTTCAATCTCGGCGCCGGGACTGTTCGAAGCGGCGGAATACTCGCTTCCTAAAGATCATCCTTTGCGAGCAATCTATCTGCATCAGTCTTCAGCCGAGCGAACGATTCAACCGGCCGTGAACTTCTCGATGATGCATGGCGTACGCGCCAGCCTCGCGCTCAAACGGACCGGCGATGTGCGCCAGGCATTGGCTGAACGTAACCCGCAACTCGCACCGCATCTTTCATTCATCGATTTGGGCGGGCATGGCTACTCAGTAGTTCGTGCAACCAGCGATGAGTTGGAAGTGGAATTTGTTTGTATCGTGCGTCCGCTGGAGCGCAGTGACCGCGCTGATGGTGGCCCCTTGGCTTACCGGGTTGTCCATCGTGTGAAGCGATGGATGCACGACGCTGTTCCACGGATTGAACGTACCAAAGTTGAAGGTACGTTACCGCTCGTTGTGTGACTTAACTATCTGTGGCCTGTAAAACTCGTCGCTGCCAACATCAAACACACGATTCAGACGCGCGCGATAGTTCTCAAAAGCGATTTGGGCGCTGAGTTGTAATAGTTGTTCTTCGGAGAATTTCTCCCGCAGACGCGCGTAGAGTTCGTCTGAGATGTTTGATGGTGTTTCAACCATCGCGTCGGCGAGTTCAATGACCAGGAGTTCGTCGCGCGAGAAGGGCTAGAGATCGCCACGTGCGAGCGCCAGGAGTTTTTCATCTGTCAGTCCGGCTTTCCTGCCAACGGCAGAATTGATGTCGACTCAAAATGGACAACCAACACGCGCTGCGGTTCGCACTTTCCCCAACTGAATAAACCGCAACGACACGCGCCGCTTCGCAGCTAATCCGGCTTCCATGCCGATGCTGCCCCAAACCAGACCCGGCACACGCATCTGCATCTTCACCGGCGTCATGTCTTTACCAAACATCTTGCGCATCGTGGTGTAGAACCAACGCAGATGCCACGGCGCTTCACTCTTTTCCAAACCCTTGATTCGATTCATCAATCCCGCCCTATCACTGTTTCGGCTTCTGCTCGGAGCCTGCCAGGTGCCTCGTCGTTTGCTCCGTCACACTGTAACCAGTCGGGATAAATTCATTCGTGTCGCCCGGCCGTAGCGCGCGCTGAGTTGCAGTCTCGCCGGCGATTGAATCACCACCGGCCAGGTTCGCTTTTCTCAGCTCGCGTTCCTGAGCCTCAACCATTTTCTTACTCACCACCAAGCCATTAATGATCAGCGCCAGTCCAATAAAGAACGGAAGCACTCCCGCAATCCAAAGATGGGGCAGTATCTGCTGCGCCTCAACCCCAACAACATTCACCAACCCCTGCATGAACACGAACAAAAAAATCGATACCCCAATACCAACACTGCTCGTGATCACACCCGCTTTGATCTCGTTGTAACGCTTGACTTCAGGCGTGATGCCCATGCGCCGCTCCATTTCCAGCTTGCGCAGTTCGGTCGCCTGCCCGGAGCGAAACATCTCCGCCACCCAGGTGTCGCCCCATTCAAATCTATTTCCTGGCTCGCGGTTCTCGAGTACATCGCGCACCGCTTGCAGGTTGGCCCCACAAGACTTGCAGAACTTCACATCGTCGCTTTGGTTTGAAGAACAACGCGGACAGATCATAAGCAGCTCCTTCTGAAGTCGCTGGAAGATACGACCATTCTACGGCCTTGGTTCTGGTTACCAAAAAAGAGTCAAGGAATTACACGGACGGCCACGGATTTAAAATGCTAAGAAGACGCGTGGTTTGCTATTCTTTCCCGTTCCAGCCATGCAAGCAGTTCCAGCAGAAACTATAGCCCATTACCGGATCGTCGAGCCCATCGGGGCGGGGGGCATGGGTGCGGTCTACAAAGCTTACGATAATAAACTGCAACGAATCGTCGCGTTGAAAGTACTGCCGCCTGAATACGTGTCGCAACAGGACCGCCGCCGCCGGTTCTTTCAGGAAGCACGCGCCGCGTCGGCCCTGACACATCCGCACATTCTGACCGTTTACGAAGTCGGCGAAGACGATGGTAAGCCTTACATCGCGATGGAGTTTATTGAAGGCGAAACGCTGCGGCAGAAGATCAAAGCAAGCAAATTGCAACTGAAAGAGTCGATCGAGATCGCGATCCAGATCGCCGCCGGACTCGCCCGCGCACACGAACTCGGCATCATCCATCGCGATCTCAAACCCGAGAACCTGATGCTGAGCCGTGACGGTTACGCCAAGATTCTCGACTTCGGTCTCGCCAAACTCGTCGCCGAACGCGATCGCGCATTGGTCGCCGACAGCGAACAGAAGACGCTCATTCGCGGCGTCGAAACTCAATCCGGCACGTTGATGGGAACGGTCAACTACATGGCGCCGGAACAGTTGTTGGGCCAACGAGTCGATCGCCGTTGCGACGTGTTTTCGTTTGCCGTTGTGCTTTGCGAAATGCTGACCGGCATCGCGCCGTTCGTTCACGACAACCACATCGACACGATGCACGCGATCCTTCATCGCGCGCCGACGTTTCCCGGCGACGGACGTCCGCAGCTTCCTTCCGAACTTCAACGAATCCTGACGAAAGCGCTCGCGAAGACACCAAAGGAACGTTACCAAAGTATCGACGAACTCGCCGCCGAGCTAAAACAGATCAAACGCGCTCTAGATCTCGGACAGACACTGCCGGTTGCGTCCACGACGCGCCTGATTCTGAAACGCGTCGCGCCCGGCACACGCGCAATCGACTACGAACAGGAACTCAACGAAGCGCAGTTCAAAGCAGTAACCACGACTGATGGACCGTTGTTGATCGTCGCCGGCGCAGGCACAGGCAAGACGCGCACACTCGTCTATCGCGTCGCGCGTCTCGTTGAAACCGGCGTGAAACCGGAATCGATTCTGCTGTTGACCTTTACCCGCCGCGCGGCAGCAAGCATGTTGACACGCGCGGCCGCAATGGGCGACGCACGCTGTCAGCGTGTTTCAGGCGGAACGTTTCACTCCTTGGGCCATTCGGTCTTGCGACGATTTGCGGATGAAGCCGGTGTTGCAAAGAATTTCACCGTGTTGGACCAAGGCGACACCGAGGACTTAATCGATTTGCTGCGCCGCCAGATTAAACTCGGACGCGATCGGCATTTTCCACGCAAACGCACCATCGCCGCGATCTTCAGCATGATGGTCAACAAAATGCAGTCGCTGAAGCAGGTCCTCAATAACGAGTATCCGCAGTTCATCGACGAGCGCCGCAATCTCGAAACGCTGTTCAAGTCGTTCGAAGACTTCAAACGCACGCGCCACATGCTCACCTACGACGACCTGCTCGTGCGTCTACGCGAAGCGCTCGAAACAAGCGCGACGATGCGCGAGCAACTGTCCGATCAGTATCGCTACATCATGGTCGACGAGTATCAGGACACGAACAAGCTTCAGGCGCAGATCGTGAAGTTGATGACCACACAGCACGAAAACGTCGCCGTGGTTGGCGATGAGTTTCAGTCGATCTACTCGTTTCGCGGTGCGAGCCATCGAAACATGCTTGAGTTTCCCAAGCTGTTTCCGAAGGCGCAGATCATCAAACTCGAAGAGAACTTTCGCAGTACGCAGCCGATACTCGACGTCGCAAACGCAATCATCGCGGACGTGAAAGAGAGCTACAAAAAACGGCTCTATTCACGCATCGACGGCGGGCAGTCGCCCGTGGTTGTCAGCGCACACGATGAGAACGAGCAGTCGCGATTTGTGGCGCAGCGGATTGCTGAACTGCGTGACGAAGGCGTTCCGCTCGCGGAAATAGCGGTACTGTTTCGTTCGAGCTCACACTCGTTTGATCTCGAAATCGAGCTTGGCAAACAAGGACTTCCGTTTCGCAAATTCGGCGGGATGCGGTTTGCTGAATCGGCGCACATCAAAGACGCACTCGCGTTTCTGCGCGTGGTGGCGAAACCGTCAGACACGTTGTCGTGGTTTCGCGCATTGAAGTTGATCGATCACATCGGCGACGCGACGGTCTATCAAATCCTCGAACATCTCGGCGTCGAACAAAAAGAGTTTCGCTCGACACGTAGCAAAGCTGCGCTATTTAAGAAGCTGCATCGTTTCCCTGCCCGGCCCGCTTACAAAGCACAACTCACACGCCTGACGCGCGTGCTCTGCACGGTCGTCGAAAGCAGCACGCCGAACGAGCAACTCTCGGCAGTGCTGCGTTTCTACCGGCCACTCTTGAAGAACAAGTACGACGACGTGCAGCGCCGCGGTCGCGACCTCGAACACTTGCAGACGATCGCGAAGCGTTACAAATCTTCAGCGAAGCTGCTCGAAGACGTCGCACTCGATCCGACTGAAGTCGTCCAGGGAAGCACGATCCGGCGCGGCGGCGGCTTCGTCACACTCTCGACCGTTCACTCAGCGAAGGGTCTCGAGTGGGACAACGTGTTTCTGATCTGGATGACTGACGGCTGGTTTCCTGCGAATCGTTTCCAGGACGAGTTTGACGATTTTGAAGAAGAGCGGCGCCTGCTTTACGTCGCGACCACGCGAGCGAAAAAGGATTTGCATTTCGTCTATCCGGCGGTGAACGTGTACGCCGGTCCCGAAACAGACGGAGTGCCGACGCTCTCACGTTTTCTGGAGCCAATACCACCAACGATCTTGCCGCACGCAGAATTATCCTAGTTTTGGTAAACTGTCGGCCCGTTAACACGGATTACACGGATGACTCTCGGCACTGAATGGCTCATCGACGCAACCGGCTGCGACGCAGACGCGCTTGTTGACCTCGAACGATTGCGCGCAGTTTTCAATCGCATCATCAACGATCTCGATCTCAACGTCGTTGGCGAGATCGCGTGGGCCACATTTCCACATCCGGGCGGTGTCAGTGGCCTCGCGCTGCTCTCCGAGTCGCATCTCGCCTGTCACACGTATCCCGAATTTCGCGCCGCCACTTTCAATCTCTACTGCTGCCGCAACCGCACGGCGTGGCCGTGGGAAAACATGCTGCGCGAGATGATCGGCGCAACTGAAGTCCACGTCCGCGTCTTCGAACGAATGCTTCACGACGAATCCCAACCCATGCCTGCACTCGAAGAGGCAGGAGCCACCCGATGAGTGTGCTCGTAGCGAATTGCCCGGCCTGTGGCGGACCGGTCGAATTCAAGAGCGGACAATCAATCGTCGTCATTTGTAGTTATTGCCGTTCGGCCGTCGCGCGCACCGATCGCGGTCTAAGTGACCTCGGCAAAGTTGCCGAACTTGTCGAAACCGGATCGCCGCTCGATATCGGCGTTCGCGGCAAATGGAAAGATCAAAACTTCGAGCTCACCGGACGTGCGCAACTCGGTCACGAGATGGGCGGACAATGGGACGAGTGGTACGCAACCTTCTCGAATGGCTGGCTCGGCTGGTTGGCCGAAGCACAGGGCCGCTTTTACATCACCTTTCAGTATCCGATTCCTGAAGGCGCGCAGGTGCCGTCG
>DATNJO010000794.1:0-8421 GCA_035603895.1 Pyrinomonadaceae bacterium | reverse complement strand
TGATGGCGACCGGTGAAGATTATCGCTATCACGAAACGGAAGGCGGAGCACCCGGACTGATGACGCGCTTCATGCACTGGTACATGGATCGTGTGCTGCAACTCGCGACGCGCGAAGTCGCGGTGCGAAGCGTGTTGCTGCAGGTCTTCAACCTGTTGATACCGCCGTCGGCGCTGTTTCGGCGAGCGATTCTGTTGCGTGTAATTCGCGAGGCGATTAAACCCGCGCGACCTCAGATGACTGCACCACGTGTAAAGCGCCAGGTCTTGTACGAGACGCGTTACGGAAGGGAAACGTCATGAAGACACGAACTGAGATCACGGTTGAGGTGGACCGGCTGATCGTCTTCAACCGGTCGCGAAGATCGGAATGGTGCACTTCCTGTTCGCGGCCGGTCGAGATGTTGAGTGTTGACGACGCGGCGCTGGTGGCTCGGGTCAGCTCCGTCACGATCTTTCGTTGGGCTGTCGCGGGCGATCTTCATACGAGCGAATCAGCGGAGGGACTACTGCTTATTTGTCCAAATTCACTCGGTGTCTTTCATTGCCGTTCCTGAATCGCCGATCCAGACCGTCTTGATGTTCACAAACTCGCGGATGCCGAATTCCGCGAGTTCGCGGCCGTAACCGGAATGCTTGACGCCGCCAAACGGCAAGCGCGGATCGGAAGCAACCATGCTGTTGATGAAAACCGATCCGGCTTCGAGTTCATTGATGAAGCGTTCTTGTTCGCCGGCATCGTTGGTCCAGGCGGCGGAGCCGAGGCCGAAAGGCGTTGCGTTGGCGAGACGAATCGCTTCGTCGATGTTTTTCGCGCGAAACAGCATCGCGACGGGGCCGAAGATCTCTTCGCACGAAACCGGCGCTGAAGGATCGATGTTGACGAGCACGGTTGGTTCGTAAAAGTTACCGGGACGATTGATTCGCTTGCCGCCGGTCAAAATACGCGCGCCTTCCGCCACCGCTTTCTTCACCTGCTCGTCCAGGTCTTTGACGATTTGCGGTGTTGCGAGCGGGCCGATATCCGTTTCTGTTTCGAACGGGTCTCCTACGCGCAACGCTTTCATCTCGTCGACAAATCCCTTCTCAAAGTCGTCGTAAATTTCGGCAGCAACGATGAAACGCTTCGCGGCGATACAAGATTGCCCGTTATTGATCGTGCGTGCTTTTACTGCCGTGGTCACGGCCTCTTTCAGGTTAGCTGAAGCCATGACGATAAACGGATCGCTGCCGCCGAGTTCCATCACCGTCTTCTTGATGTGTTTACCCGCGATGCTCGCGACACTGCTGCCCGCCGGTTCGCTGCCCGTCAATGTTGCTGCCACGACGCGCGGGTCTTTCAGAATGCTTTCGACTTTGTCAGAGCCGATCAAAAGCGTTTGAAACGTGCCTTCCGGAAAACCCGCGCGGCGAAATATCTCTTCGATTGCGAGTGCACACTGCGGCACGTTTGAAGCGTGTTTGAGCAAACCCACATTCCCGGCCATCAACGCCGGAGCGGCGAAGCGAAACACTTGCCAGAACGGAAAATTCCACGGCATCACAGCCAACACCGGGCCGAGCGGTTGAAAGCGAACGTAGCTTTGAGTTGCATTCGTTTCGACTGTCAGATCGGCAAGGTGTTGTTCTGCGTTTTCGGCGTAATAGCGGCACACCAAAGCGCATTTCTCCGCTTCGCTGAGGGCGGCTTTGAGCGGCTTGCCCATTTCGAGCGTCATCAACCTGCCAAATTCCTGTTTTTCGTTTTCAAGTATCTCGGCGGCGCGGTTCATGAGCGGCGCGCGATCGGCAACGGTCGTGTGCCGGTAGGTTTGAAACGTCGAAGCTGCGAGCTGTAGTTTTTGTTCGAGTTGTTGAGCTGTTAGTACCTCGAATGAGTGCAGAGTTTCGCCTGTAGCTGGGTTGATTGTTGTGATTGCCATGGTTAAGTTAGTGTAGCTGGATGGCTGAGCAAAAACCAAAACTCGACAGATTTGGCGTCGCTGCTGCTTTGCAGGAGATTGCGCAGCTCATGGACTTGCGCGGCGGGCAGTATCGTTTCAAAGCGAAGGCTTACAACGCGGGCGCGCGTTCGATTCAGGCTGTTGGCGATCTCGATCGGCTCGTTCGTGAGGATCAACTAACTACGCTCCCACGCATCGGCAGCGCACTTGCGTCGCAAATTAAACAGCTTTATCTCACCGGCGAGTCTTCGGTATTAAATGAACTCCGCGCCGAGTTTCCAAAAGGCATCGTGCAACTTTCGGCCGTTCCCGGGCTCAGTCTCACCAAAGTCAAACAACTTCACGATGAACTCGGCATCAATTCTGTTGA
Source organism: Pyrinomonadaceae bacterium (assembly GCA_035603895.1). GTDB lineage: Bacteria > Acidobacteriota > Blastocatellia > Pyrinomonadales > Pyrinomonadaceae > PSRF01. The sequence goes on along the minus strand of DATNJO010000794.1, from coordinate 6,109 downwards.
AGAACTAAAAGCCGCCGCGGAAGCAGGAAAACTCCGCGATCTCAAAGGCTTCGGCGCGAAGACCGAACAACGTCTGCTCGAACAGCTCAACAAGCCTAAAGAAAAACCACGCCAGGGATTGTATCTTCATCACGCCTGGAACACGGCCGAGCAAATCATCGAGTACATGAAAACAAACCGCGGCCTGGCCGACATCAGTGTCGCGGGTTCGTTGCGCCGTTGGGTTGAGACTGTCGACGTTATCGACATCGTCGCGAGCGGCAAAAAGCCGGAGGCGTTGGTCGAGCATTTTCTGAGTCTGCCGCTGATTCTTTCGAGTGAACGGAATGGCGATAACAGTTGTATCGCGTCGCTCGCAGATAGCGCGGTGGTGGCGTTTACCGCTGTCACACCCGCGGAGTATCCGGTGGTGTTGTTTTCACGCACCGGCTCGGAAGCGCATGTTGACAAAGTCAGTGCGCGCGTCATGAGCCAGAAAAAGAAAGCGACGCGGATGCCGCGCAATGAGGCAGAGCTTTACGAACGCGCAGGTATGCAATACGTGCCACCTGAGTTGCGTGAAGATCAGGGTGAAATTGAAGCGGCGATTGAAGGAAAACTGCCGGAAGACCTGTTAACGCTCGACGACGTCAAAGGCATGGTCCATTGCCACACGACCTACTCCGACGGCAAACACACACTCGAACAGATGGTGCACGCTGCCGAAGCGATGGGGATGAAGTACATCACGATCACGGATCACTCGCCGACCGCGTTTTACGCCGGCGGATTGAAGGCGGAGGATTTGTATCGGCAGTGGGATGAGATCGATGAGCTGCAAAGCACTGTGAAGATCAAGATCCTGCGTGGGACGGAATCAGACATTCTCGCGGACGGTGGTCTTGATTATCCGGACCGCATTTTGGAGCAGCTTGATTGCATCGTGGCGAGTGTTCATGCGCGCTACAAAATGGACTCGCGCAAGATGACGGAACGGATCGTTACGGCGATGCAGCAGCCGGTTTTCAAAGTGTGGGGGCACGCGCTTGGGCGGCTGATTCAACGCCGGCCGCCGTTTGACTGTGACCTCGAGCGCATTCTCGATGTGATTGCGGAGTCGAAAGCCGCGATCGAGATCAACGGCGATCCGTATCGCTTGGATCTCGAACCGCGTTGGGTGCGTGAGGCGCGCAAGCGCAAGATCAAGTTTGTGATCTCAGTAGACGCGCATTCGATGGGCGCACTGAACAACCTGAAATATGGCGTTGCGATGGCGCGCCGCGGTTGGGTCACGAAACGCGAAGTACTGAACACGCTGCCGCTCGCGACGTTTAGGAAAGCCGTCAAGCCTTAACACGCCGAAGTCAGGCCACAAAGAGGCACAAGAAGCACAAAAGGCACAAGACAGAAAGGTAGAAAAGAGAAACACTACCTCTCATTTCTTCTTGTGCCTTTTGTGCTTCTTGTGCCTCTTTGTGGCTAGCTTTCTTCTCTCGAGAGCTTCAGTGACAGTGGCGGTAATACATGGGTTCTTCGACTTCATTATGTTGACAGAATTTACAAGGGTAACAAGATGAATAGAAGTCATCCTGTCAATTCTGTAATCCTGTCTTTCTCCTCTTCTGAACATCGCACGTTGGCGGCAGGTTGGGGTTTTTGGCTTCGTAAGTCTTGATGTCCTGCTCGAAGACCGTTTTGGCGCGGGGGCGCAGGTCGTCGCCGAAGAGTTTGGCCTTGCCGGGTTCGGCGGTGACGCGCGCGCGCAGTGTCCGCGCTGCGTTCATGATCTTTTCGCGCAAATCACGATCGAGATCGATGATGTAGATGGTGGTTGTTTGTTTCAAGGGCACCATTGTGCTGAACGGAATTCCGGCGCGCTCCAGGGCTTTTGTTAAGGTGACGAGATTGCGAGCGCCGACGCGTGGCCGCAGCGTGTAGAGATCCACTTCACCGCCCGGCTGCGGATGAAAATAGATCACGTACTTCTGTTGAGCGTCGCGGCCCATGCGCGACAAAACGTAGCGCAACGTCGCCTCATCAGCTTTAACGCGCACCATCACCGAATGCTCGGCGCCGTCGTTCCACGAACCCAACGCGCGATACGCCTCGATCTTCGTACGCACCACGCAACTCAGATTGATCGCTTTCTTGCGCAACTCAGTTTCTTCGCGTGAGTTCATTCCCTTGATCGCCTGTTCGAGCTTGAGGTTCTCACCCGTATTCGGACTGACGAAACCGTAAGCAACGGACGTGTGGTCCTGCTGCGCTGAAACCGCACTGGACCAGGCCAGCACCAGCAACAACAACAGCGAGCGCGAAGTTGTTCTAAAAACGAATTTCATATTTGCGTGAGTCTACAGTACAATGCGCCAACCTTAAATCCTCATCATCAAGGAGACAACTCAATGCAACGAAGATCCCTCACGGAACTTGCCAGTAATCCTGACTTGATCTCGGGAATTTACAACTACTGCGATCGTTGGTGTGAACGCTGTCCGCTGACCTCGCGCTGCCTGGTCTACGCAACCGAGCAGTTGGACCACAACGGTTCCTCCGACGATTCAATGCAAAGTCACGACATTCGCAACCGAGCTTTCTGGAGTAACCTCAGCTCGATTCTCATGGAAACTCAGGAGATGATCTCCGAGTGGACCAAAGAAGCGGGTCTCGATCTCGGTTACGTTCCTGAGGAAGAGACGAAGCGTCGCAAGCACCGTCGCCAACTGGTCGACAATCATCCACTCACACGCGCAGGAAAGAAGTATGCAAACAGCGCGAGTGACTGGTTTCGCGGCTTCGATCACACGGAGCAAAAAGAGCCATCAGAGCAACTCGAAGATGCGCGCGAAGTGATTCAGTGGTATCAGTATCAAATCGCCGTGAAGATCATGCGAGCGCTTTCCTGCCGCAGCGATGGTTGGGAAGACGAGCCGGAAATAGCCGATTTTCCTAGAGATTCTGATGGTTCTGCGAAAGTCGCGCTGATCGGAATCGATCGTTCGATCGCCGCGTGGCGATGGGTGCAACTCGCTCAACCGGAGCGATTGGAATCGATCGTGCCGTTGATTTTGCAGCTCGAACGTTTGCGCCAGCGAGTAGAAAAAGCTTTTCCTGAAGCGCGGGATTTCATCAGGCCCGGCTTTGACGAAATACTCGGCGCAGCAAACTAGGCTCCGAAGTTCTTTAAGAGAGGAACGATTTGTGATGACAGAAGAAAACTGTCTGTTTTGTCGAATTGCGTCCGGTGACGTTTCATCAGTCGTCGTGTTTGAAGATAAGAACACGTTGGCGTTTCTGGATCATCGTCCATTGTTTCCGGGTCACACGTTGCTCGTGCCGCGCGAGCATTACGAAACATTGACGGATTTGCCGGCAAAACAAGTCGGGCCTCTCTTCGAAAACACGCAGTTGCTTGCGCGCGCGGTTGAATCAGCAATGGAAGCAGAAGGAACCTTTGTCGCGATGAACAATCGCGTCAGTCAAAGTGTTCCGCACCTGCATATTCACGTAGTGCCGCGTCGCCGCAAAGATGGTTTGAAAGGATTTTTCTGGCCGCGAACGAAGTACAAAACACAGGAAGAAATGGAGATGGTCCAACAAAAAATCGCGGCTGTTTTAGAAAAAATAAAAACTCAAAAATAAAACACGCAAAAAATTGATCTAAAAGTAACTCAGGAGTATAACTCTCCCTGTCGCGAGGGTTGCGGCCCTCGGGACTGACAAAGGGATCGGCAATCGGTGTGGTAACACCCGAACGAGAGGATTGACAGGCGGCTGTTAATTCTAGTGACGCCCGAGTCAGAACCGAAAGGTTCAGCTAGAGAAGGTTGCGAGACTTTCTCGAGCCATTCGGATAAAAACGAGTGGCGCCCTGAGGCAAGGACCCGCCAAAGGGAGCGAAGTAGTTCAACGAAAGTTGGGCTTCGTTGCCGAAACGTAATCGGCGGTGGAGGAAAAGCCACCACAACAAAAACCTAACGGCACCGCGTTCTTCGGGACGCGAGGATTTGTGAAAACATTTTCGAGTGCTGACCGGGAATTGACTGACCGCCAGTTGATGACCGGGATACAAATCCGGCGACTTGAGCGTGTACATGCTCTCGTAGCCATCTTACAGAGGGCTTCGGCTCTTCGTAAGAACAACGGATTGCGCTGCTTTCAGCTTGCTGGGAGTAGCGCATTTCGTTTTTTACTGCGCCGCTCTTTCCTGCTACTCTACCTCTTCACCCACAACTGACCGATCGATTTGACTTGAGGAGGATCTGTTTCAATGACCGAAGCAAGAATGCAAGAAGCCCCCGAAACCAAACCAGGCACTTTTTGTTGGGTAGAGATCGGCACTACCAACGCAGCGGAAGCGAAAAATTTTTATAGAGAACTCTTCGGCTGGGATTATGAAGACGGTGAATCCGGACCGGGCATGATCTACTCGATGATCAAGCTCAACGGTAAATACGTCGGCGGCCTTTACCAACTCGACAGCGAAATGCTCAACGCCGGTATCCCACCACACTGGATGAACTACGTTTCAGTTGCGAACGCTGACGAAGCCTCGGCCCAGGCAACAGCAGCGGGCGGTTCCGTTATGAAAGGACCATTTGACGTCGGTACTGCCGGACGCATGTCAATCATTCAAGATCCAACCGGCGCAGTCGTCTCTCTTTGGGAGCCGAAGGACACTCCGGGAGCCGGAGTCTATGGAGAATTCGGAACATTCTGCTGGCAGGAACTCGGCACTACTGATACTCAAAAGGCGAAAGACTTCTACACCACTCTGTTCGGTTGGGCCACGGAACAGTTTCCTGGCCCGATGGAATACACGATCTTCAAGAACGGCGATCAAGGTGTCGGCGGCATGTATCAGATCACTCCCGAAATGGGTCCGATTCCGCCGCACTGGCTCACTTACTTCGCTGTTGCGGACACTGATGCAACCGTGCAGAAGAGTACGGAACTTGGCGGCAGCGTCATGAAACCCGCGGAAGACATTCCGGGAGTCGGACGTTTTGCCATTCTGCGCGATCCTGCGTCGGCAGTTTTCGCGGTTCTCAAACCTGCACCTCAGGAAGCGTAAGTTTTCAAACCTTCAACCAGGTTTTGTAAGGGGCGGCACTCTGTGGCCGCCTCTTGCTTGTCAACGTAAATGAAAGCACGTGTCGTCTGGCTAGTACTGTGTGTGATCTGGGGATCGACCTGGTTATTTATCAAGCTCGGTCTCGAAAACCTGCCGCCGATCACTTTCGCGGGCATCAGGTTTGTCATCGCCTGCGCCATTCTCTTCTTAATGATCCGCGCGCGCGGAATCTCTCTACCTGCCAATCGTCGCGACTGGGGACTACTCGCACTCACAGGCGTGTTGTCGTTTAGTTTGAACTACGGTCTTGTGTTCTGGGGCGAGCAGTACATCTCTTCGGGACTCGCCGCGGTTTTGCAGGCTACGCTTCCGGCCTTCGGACTCGTAATCGCGCACGTGCATCTTCCAAGCGAACGGATGACGTGGTCCAAGATCTTTGGTGTCGTGCTCGGATTCGCCGGCGTAGCTGTCGTTTTCTCAAATCAACTCGCGATCGCGGGCGGCAAAGCACTCGCAGGATGTGTGGCGTTGGTATTGAGCGCGTTTTTCGCCGCGTACTCGAATGTGTTGGTGAAAGCCCACGGCCGAAAAATGGAGCCGGCAATACTCGCTGCCGGTCAGATGTTCTTTGGCCTGATACCACTGTTGCTGATTGGTATACCGCTCGAAGGCAATCCGTTTCGCTTTCACTGGACGCCGATCGCAGTGATGGCGCTTTTGTATCTCGCGGTGGTCGGTTCAGTGATCGCGTTTTTGCTTTACTACTGGCTTATACAGCACATGAACGTGACGAACACGATGTTGATCTCGCTGGTTACGCCAGTGGTGGCGGTGGTGCTGGGAATGGTGGTGCTGGGTGAGGACTTGAGTTGGCGCACCGTTGCTGGCGGGATAATGATTATGGTTGGAGTGAGGTTTGTGACTCGTATCTCCTTATCAATCCGGTAACTACACCTTGAATCTGGATTCGCTCGGGAGTCTTGATGAAGATCGGCTTGAACTGTGGATTGGCCGGCTCGAGACGAATAAATTCGGGTTCACGATAGAACTTCTTCA
>DATNJO010000793.1:0-2374 GCA_035603895.1 Pyrinomonadaceae bacterium | reverse complement strand
CATGCAAACGCGATTAGAGTTGAGAATCGTTTGCGCGCGGACGCGAGTGTCCAGGCAGACAGTAAGATCGAGATTGCCGTGACAATGGGCCTGATGAGTTCAAAAAACTCACCGGCTGACATGTTGAACCGCGGAATCACTGTCTTGTTGGACCAAGACTGCCGCCGACAGTGAAGATCGACACAGAACTCGAAAGCCCCAACCCTGAAAGCCGCCCGGCCATGATCACGATCGTCTCACCTTTATCGACCACACCGGCATCCAGCAAAGCCTTTTCACCGACTTTCAACATCTCTTCCGTTGACTGTGCCTTTGTGATCAGTAAAGGTTCGACGGCCCAGATCAGCGTCAACTCACGCAAAACTTCCGGCCGGTGTGTCAGCGCAATGATGCGTTGGTCGTGACGCAGCGACGAAAGCCTGCGAGCCATCAAGCCCGAATCAGTAAAGACCGCGGTCACTTTCGTTCCCATTTCTTCCGACGCAAAAGCCGCGGCCTCCGACAACGCGCGACTCACGCGTCCTGATTGCCGGCCGGTTGACTTCGCGAGGCGTTCGTCGCGTGTTTCCTTGCCTGTCTCGGCGGATTCGATGATGCGTGCCATCGTGGCAACCGCGGCGATCGGATACGCGCCGGTCGCCGTTTCGTTGGAAAGCATCAGGCAATCAGTTCCGTCCCACACAGCATTGGCGACGTCCGAAGCCTCGGCACGAGTCGGGCGCGGATTGCTGACCATCGACTGCATCATCTGCGTCGCGGTCATCACCATCTTGTCCGCCTGGATTGCACGCTCGATGATTCGTTTTTGATAGACCGGTACTAACTCGACGCTCGTTTCCACGCCGAGATCGCCGCGCGCGACCATCACGCCATCCGACGCAGCAATGATCTCGTCGAGATGATCGATCGCTTCGGCTTTTTCAATCTTTGCAATCAAGGGCGCACGACCGCCGGCTTCGGCAATCAGTTGCTTCGCGCGTTCGCAGTCGCTTGCGCGGCGGACAAACGACAGCGCGATGTAGTCCGCGTTTTGACCAACCGCCCATTTCAGGTCCTCGATGTCTTTTTCAGTTAACGAATCGATCGGCAGCGCCACGCCGGGCAGGTTGATTCCTTTTCTTTCCCCCAGTAGACCGCCATCGACCACTCGACAGATCACATCGGTATCCGTGGTGCTTTCGACGACGAGTGCGAGCGCGCCATCGTCGAGTAGCAGTCGCGTACCCGATTGGACCACACGCGGCAGGTCAAGAAAGGTTGTCGCGACGCGTTTTTCGTCGCCGAGAATGTCTTCGGTTGTCAGTATGAAAAGCGATCCGGAATTGAGCTGAACGGGCTGACCATCTTTCAGACGGCGTGTGCGGATCTTCGGACCGGACAGATCGACGAGGATCGCGATCGGACGGCCGAGTTTCTCAGCCGCAGCGCGTGCGCGTGCGATGTCTTCCGCCTTTTCCTCGTGGGTGCCGTGCGACATGTTCATGCGCATGCCGTTGGCGCCTGCTGCGATTAATTTTTCAACTACTTCCGGCTCACGGGAGGTTGGACCAAGCGTAATCAGTATCTTTGCTTTTCTCAAAATTCGAACCTGCTAGTTGGGAGTTTAGGGAGCCGGAGTTTTCAGTGCTGCTTCGACAGCGCTATCGATTCGGTCGGCGGCGTTTGGTCCAAAGCCAATCAGGCGCTCGGCTAGTTGGCCCTGGCGATCGAAAACGAACGTTTGCGGAATGGCATCGTTTTCGCCGAGTAGAAAAGTTACCAACTCGTCGTCCGGGACCGCGAGCGTGTACTGAATGCCAAACTCTTTCGCGAACGCCGGGACTTTCGGTGTGTCGTCTGACCCACCGACGTTTAGTCCGATTACCTGTAGTCCCTGGTCGGCATACTCGTTTTGCAAACCGATCAGGTGCGGAATACTGCGGCGGCACGGTTCGCACCACGTCGCATAGAAATCCAGCACCAGCACCTTGCCTTTGAATTCCGAAAAGACGCTTCGCTTACCGCCGTCTGCGTTCCAGCCGAGATTATTGATCGACGCGCCGTTCACAGGCGGCATCGGCAGCGACGTGTTCGGCGGCTTGGATGGTACACGGCTCGGCGGATCGTAACTGTTACAAGCCGCAAAACCACAGATCAGAATGGCCAGCAGAAAAATCTGTGGCTTTAATGTTCTAAACATCTTTCTCCAGGTCGTTTTCGTTTACAGGCCGATCGTCGTGTTCGCTGGGCACCGATTCGCCGGGCACTCGATATTCACCTTCGACCCAGCGGCCGAGGTCGACGAGTTGGCAGCGTTCAGAACAGAATGGACGAAAGGGGTTGTCTTTCCACTCGGCCGGTTTACCGCAGGTTGGACACTTCATGAATCTCGAAA
>DATNJO010000792.1:0-6257 GCA_035603895.1 Pyrinomonadaceae bacterium | reverse complement strand
ACGACGGTAATCGCAATAAGCAAGTCGCGTATCAACTGGATATTGCTGAGACAACCGTCAATTTTCACGTCAAGAATCTTGTCGACAAGTTGGGCGCTAACGATCGTACGCATGCGGTAACCATCGCGCTCCGGCGCGGGTTGCTGCAAATCTGACTACGTTCCGCAGCCCGCCAGTTGAGCGGTGCCATGGAGGAATAAAGCGTGAACACCAGCAGTGCTGTTTCAAGTAATCGCCGACTAGTATTTTACGGTTGCTCCTGTCTTGCGTTGAGCATTCTGATCTGTTGCTCAACCGTGGCGCAAGCGAAGAAGACTCTGCCGAAGAGTTCAGTCGGAGGGTCTTCAACAAGCAACCAGCCACAAGTTGGCTATGACTCCTGGGGATTCAAGGATGGCGCACCCGATGCGGTCTCATCGCTGGCGCAGACCAACGACGGCTACTTATGGCTCGGCAGTCCCACCGGTCTATTTCGATTCGATGGTCAGCGATTCGAACGTTATCGTCCACCCTCAGGTACGGAACTCATTTCCACGAGTGTTGCTAGTCTGGTGGCCCCTTCATCCGGCGGTCTTTGGATCAGCTACCGATTTGGTGGTTTCAGTTTTCTGAAAGACGGACGTCTGACAAATTACACCCGCGAGGCTGCTCTGACCGGTGGCATCCGTGAGCTGAAGCAGGACCCTAATGGTGTCATCTGGGCAAACACCACCAACGGCGTTTGGAAGTTTGAGCACTCCGAATGGCAGCAGCTGGGAGACGAGTTTAATGCGCCTAAGAACACCAATTATATGGCCTTCGACCGGGCGGGCTACCTTTGGATCATTGCTGGAAAGTCGCTCATTTACCTTGCGCCAGGCGCACGGCGTTTTGAAATCGCGGAGCAAGATGTGAAAACCGCTGGATACCCGCACGGAGCCGGTTTTGTATACGATGCTGATGGGTGGGTCGTCAACAGCAAGTCGTGGAGGCCGCGAAGCGCTCCGGAAAGTGGTGGGCCGCCAGCCTATCCTGTGCTGAAGGACCATTGTTACGTGGTAATCGACCGAGCCGGCGGTCTCTGAATGCTTTATCCGCAATTGGCTCACGTGTGGCCCGCAGGGCCGGCGGAAGATACACTCAAAGCAGTGAAGATACCGCACGTTTCACCTGACGATCTCATGAATACCTGGACCATCGTCCCAGGCAACTCGAGTAGTGTCGAAAATTACTCCATCCCTATTTTTACTTCTGCCAATCTCGTGGACCATGAAGGAAATATCTGGTTCGCAGGGCCGAAGGGTTTTTACCGTTTTTTCTACAAGCCCCTGGTGCAACCTGCTCTTAAATCCACAATGGGCAACATCGCCATCACCAGCGATGGTCACGGTGGCGTGTGGGCGGGTGGAAAATACTCACCTCTCTTCCATCTTCGGGCTGGACAGCAAGAGATTCCCGAGCTCGGCGATTGGAGGCTACAAGTTGCATATCTCGCCCTCGATAACACCGTCTGGATCGGCGAACAATACAGCGGCCTTTGGCACGAGACATCGTCCAATGTTCTTCCTGGCGGCAATCCCATAGTGATCAAATTTCAAAAGGAACTCCTCAAATACACCGGCCACAGATGGGACTACATTGAAACTCCAGAAGAAGTTCCCAATCTGGGTGAATTTTTTCAGGCGATTACGCAGGACCGAAAGGGAGGGTTATGGGTATCGTTCGGACGTTACGGTTTGTTCCGCTACGCAGATGGCAAGTGGACTGCCAACGGTGGCCGGAACGACTTTCCGAAGACCATGTCCCTCTCTGAGTTCACTGACACCGTCGGCCGCGTTTGGTTTGGTTTTACCGGAAATCAATTGGCTGTATTGGAAGGCGATAACCTCCGGACCTTTGGTCCAAACGATGGCCTTGCAGTCGGCAACGTGTTGGCTTTCGCAGGACGTGGTCCCGATGTCTGGATCGGTGGAGACCTTGGCCTGCAACGTTATTTCAATGGCCGTCTGGTCACCATCAATGCGGTTGACAACGATATGCTCCGCGGGGTTTCCGGAATCATCGAGAGAGCGAACGGAGACTTATGGCTCAACGGTAGCACCGGGGTGTTTCATATCACTCAGGCGGAAATCTCCAGAGCTTTGCAGGATCCCACTCATCGCGTTACCGGAGAACATTTCGGCGCGAGACATGGATTGCCTGGTTACGCCCCGCAAGTCCGTCCGCTGCAGAGCGCTGTTGAAAGTAAAGATGAACTTCTATGGTTTGCCGTAAACAATGGAGTGGTGTGGCTGGACCCGAATCATACACACAAACCCGCGATCGAGACTCCAATCAGCATTCAGTCTGTTTATGCTGACGGCAAGTACTACGATCTCGGCACGCCGCTGCGATTTCCAGCCCACACGTCGAACCTGAACATCAACTATGTCGCAGTCAGCCTTTCCGCACCGGAAAGTGTGCGTTATCGTTACAAACTTCAGGAGACAGACAAGGATTGGCGCGAAGTCCGAACGGCGGAACCCGTCACGTTTCGGAACCTGCCTCCCGGCTCATATCATTTTGTCGTTGGTACCTCAGACACGAACGGCGCCTGGTCTGACAAATTTGCCACCGTAGAATTCACGATCTTGCCAGCGTATTACCAGACCGTCTGGTTTCGACTGGCAATGATCGCCACCGGATTATTACTGGTTTTTGGTTTGTACCGGTTGCGGCTGCGCCAAGCCACAGCACGCCTGAACGTGCGTTTCGATGAACGCCTCGCGGAACGCACTCGCATCGCGCGAGAACTTCACGACACGCTCCTGCAGACTATCCAGGGGAGCAAGCTAGTGGCTGATAACGCTCTGGATAAACGAGATGATGATGTGGCCCACCTGCGGGGTACCATAAAAAGACTGTCAGGCTGGCTCGGTCAGGCAACGAAGGAGGGACGAGCGGCGCTCAATTCGCTACGTACTTCGACCATCGAGACAAACGATCTTGTTGCGGGTTTGCGAACGGCGACCGAAGAGTGCCTGCTCAATAGCTCTACGACGGTGAAGTTTTCCGCGACCGGTGGTCCACGAGACCTGCATCCGATCGCACGTGATGAGATCTATCGCATCGGCTATGAAGCCATACGTAACGCCTGTGCACATTCGTCGGCGAGTGAGTTGGAAGTTTCGATCAACTGCGCGCAGGACCTAACGCTGAGAGTGAATGATAATGGCTGCGGCATCGATCCAGTTATCTCAGCCGAGGGTAAATCTGGACACTTCGGTCTACAGGGAATGCGGGAACGGGCCAAGCGAATCGGGAGTAAGATCACGCTAAACAGTTCTCCGAATTCCGGCACCGCGATCACTCTCGTCGTTCCGGGGAATATTGTTTTCCGAAATGGGAGCGCTACTCGATTTGAAAAAATCAAAAGCTTCTTCGGGCTCGAGAAAACCATGGAACTGCACTGATCTCCTCAAGGCTTAAAGAAACGAATCAGTTTCAAACTATAGAAACCTATAGGACAAAAACTCCTGTTTTGATGTTTTCAAAAGAACTGCGCATTCGGTAACGTCAATCCGAATCGCAGGGTCAACTCCTAATGAGCGTTGCCCCTCACTTTAGTTAGTTTTGCATGCTATTGGGGTTGATAACTCAATGTGGGAAATTCCTTACATCTGCTCTTTTATCTTTGTCCTCAGCTCTTCATGGAATCAGACGATATGGTTTGGCCTCCTGTGCGCCATCTTTGTCTTCGCAGTGATGTGTGTGGTGTGCCACTTTCGTGTGCGGATGGTCGCGAGAACTATTCGCGTCCATTGTGACGCGAGATTGGCCGAACGGACCCGAGTCGCTCGCGAGCTTCAAGACACAATCCTCCAGACGGTCCAGGGTAGCAAGTTTGTCGTCGATGAGGCTTTGGAAAAAACCGATGATGCCGTTCACATGAGACTCACTTTGGAGAAGCTATCAATCTGGCTCGGGCAGGCAACACAGGAAGGACAAGCGGCCCTCAATGCGCTAAGCATTTCAATGACGGAGACCAACGATCAACAATCTAGGTTGTGCCTTTGACTGTTTGTCCTGTAGAAAATCGAGTTCTGAATCTACCAATTCCCGCAGAAGAATTTTCCCAGTAAATCCGGTATTTTTTTTGTACTTTCGGGTATTTTGCCACGCTCAGAAAATCAATATCCTGCGCATGTTTGAAGCACGAATTGGATGCGGAGGAACAACAGAGCATGAGCAACGAAATCAGCAATTTTACTTTTATGACGACTCCGGAAGCTGCTGCGTCTTTTCACGATGGTGGTGTTGTGATCTTGCACACCGGCCAGGGACGTTTGTTTAGGTCCAACCAAACGGGCGCGAGTATATGGCGCGGCGTCGAACAGAAATTATCCGTGGATGTAATCGCACGTCAGATCTGTAGTGAGTATCAGATAGAACTGAGCATCGCACGCGAACACACCTTTAACTTCGTGGCCCAGTTACAGCGCCATGCCTTAATCCAGCGGGAGATAGAGTCATGAACAGCGGGAAACGATTGTGGCTCCTGGTCCGTGCACTTTACGAGCTCGCGCGCTACGAAACCATCCTCGCGTTGTGTGGGTCGGGGCGCATTTTGCAGCAGTTGCGCGCGCAGTCAGTCACGACACCGGTACGCGATCACGAACAGATGATTTGTGATGCGGTGTTACTCGCGACCTGTTTCTATTGGAAGCCGGTGCTTTGTCTGCAACGGGCGGTGTGTACCGTCCGCTTGCTTAAAAGGTATGGGATTGTGGCTCGGCTCGTGATTGGTTACCGCCCGTCGCCGTTCTTCTCCCACGCGTGGGTGGAGATAGATGGACGTGTGGTGTATGGCTCGCCGGCTTACCAGAAACGATTAAAGCCCTTGCACGTTATTTAGTGGAGGTAACGAAAATGAATCAGCGAAGTGTTTACAACATCCGAACCGAAGTCCTTCACTGGGACGGCCGTCTTGATAATCGCGACGATCTGCTGCTGCGGTTGGGAGATTCGCTGCGAAGCGACACGAGCAACGAGGCGATCGCACTTGCGGTTTATGAGCGTTGGGGCAGCGAAGGTCTGGTCCACCTGATCGGCGACTGGAGCCTCGTCATCCGCGATCGTGTTAACCGCATGACAGTGCTCGCCAGCGACTTCGCAGGGGTGCGTCCGCTCTACTACCACATCCAATCCGGACGTGTGTTGTGGTCCAGCCGGTTACAGTCACTGGTGGAAGCGACAAAACCTGCTGATCTTGACGAGCAGTACATTGCTGGATTCCTGAGCTTCGGTGGATACCCGAACCACACACCGTACAAGGGCATCTACTCCGTTCCCCCGGGTCACGCGGTCTGCGTCTCGGCAGATAAAACCAGTATTCGTCGATTCTGGGAATTGCCGATTGGCGATGTGATTCGCTACCGGAGCGAGCGCCAGTACGAAGAGCAACTTCGCGCTTTGTTTCGTGAGGCGGTAGCTACGCGGTTGCAAACGGAATCACCAGTTCTTGTCGAGCTCAGTGGTGGTCTCGATTCGTCATCTGTCGTTTGCATGGCGCATCATCTGATCCGAAGCCGTGCTGTCAACACGTCGCGCCTTGATAGTGTGAGTTTCGTCTGGCGCAACTCACTCGATGAGCCGTTCATTCGCGAGGTCGAATCGCACTGCGGTATTGATGGAGTCCACATCTCCACTCACGATGTTCCGCTGATCACTGAAGCGCAAATAGGTGATGCGATGCCCGAACCGGCTCAGCCTCTGCGTGTGTCGCTGGCGGCCACTGCGCAGCGACTCGGCGCTAAGACTATTCTGACCGGACAGAACGGCGATCTGGTCACCGGAAACTGGTTCGACGACAGCTTGCAAGTCGCCGGGTCGCTGCGCGCTTTTCGGATTGGCCGGGCGTGGGGAGAAGCACTTGCCTGGAGCAAGATCCTGCGGCGGCCCATCTACGATGTTCTTTGGCGCGCGTTTCAAGGAGCGCTTCCGCCAACGCTGGCCCCAGCCGCGCTCTATGCGAGGGCCGATGGCTCGTATGCGCCTCGGAACGTTGAGACTTCTCTTCTCTCTGATTTTTGTCAGCGGACAGGGGTCTCGGAACCAGTACGTTTCTTCTCTAATACATGGATGCAGGCGCCACCGGAGCGCCGAAAATATTTCTATAACCTGGCGGTGACGCTTGAAACGCGCACGCTGCAAGCGCCTGAGCCATTACAGCACCTCGACTACACACATCCATTTGGTCACCGGCCATTGGTTGAGTTTCTCATGTCCGTACCACCGGA
>DATNJO010000791.1:0-9925 GCA_035603895.1 Pyrinomonadaceae bacterium | reverse complement strand
CGTCACACCCGCCATGAGCAACTGTCTCGCCGACGCAGGCATGATCACCGCTTCCATCTGTGGCGGATACGTTTTGTCCCAATGCGCGTAGTCGCTGTGACCGTTGATCATCAGATGCACGTGCATGTCCCACAACCCCGGCAACACGGTCATGCCTTCAGTGGAGATGACTTCGGCGCCGCGCGGAATCGCAAGCGTGCCGACCTGGCCCACTGCCTTGATTCGTTCGCCTTCGACGATCACGACGCTGTTGCGAATCGGTTTACTGCCGTAGCCGTCGATCAGCGTGCCGCCTACGAGTGCTTTAACGTTGCTTTGAGTCTGAGCGTGAACATTGATGAATAATGCGACTAACAACAGACAGAGCCACAGTTTTCTCATGCGAAGTCTCCCGGACCTAATGTGCGTTTTAAGACTTCTTCGTATCGCGCTTTTCTGCGAACAACAGTTCGGTGGTGCGATCGGTTACGGTAGGAACGGGTTCGAACCTGCCTTCGGGTAGCAACTCTCTTGTCGAGCCGCCGGTCTCGGTTTCGTTTGGTTGGAGTTGACGCTTACTCGCTTGCTCGCCCAGTTCTTTCGCGCGGGCAAAGAGGATCGCGGATAACAAACCACAACCCAGCATGATTACCAACCCAACCATCGCGAGCACCGCGAGCAGACTCCCCTGCGCTAACAACTTCTGTCCGACGGCGTAAAGCAATAAACCGAGCACTCCCAAGCCGAACACGCTCAGCGCACCGACGCCCCACTTCTCCAACCGCTCTTGTCGAGCGAGCAGACTCTGGTCCATACGCGCCGGCAGTTGCTCGCCGAGTGACTGCGCGATCGGTTCCAAACCGAGGCCACAGGCGCGACAGAACTTTTGCTCGGTCGAGGTCTGTTTTCCGCAGTTTGGGCAGTACATTGCGCTACTTGATCCAGCGTTCAGTTTTTACGACCTGATCGATCTTGTCTTCGAGAGCGGTGAGTTGCTCTAAAACACTCGAGCCGCGGCAGCCGTGATAGTGCGTTATCGTTTTCTTTTTGTCTTTCCAGTTGAGCGACGTGACCGCGGTAGGATTGTCGGTCCACCCCTGAGGGCAATTCTTCGAATTTAAAGTGTAGTCGTCTGCGAGATTTAGATAATCGATTCGCTCAAACTCCTGAATCAACTGTTCCAACTCGGCTTTCGTAATTCGCCCCTCCGCTTTACCCTTGCGCTTTACATAATCTTTGCCTTCGTACTCGACTGTGCCGTCCTCATAAATCGTCAGCTTGTAAGAAGGACAACTTCCAAAACACGGCGTCCGCTGCAGTGTGATCACTGGAACTGTCGCGAACGACATAGAGAGTGCGAGCAATATGTGCCACATAACTACCTCGAAAAACGTCGAACGATTAAAGCGATCGGCAAGCCGATACAGAACATGATGATTGCTAAACCGATGAGACGGCCCGTGAGTGTGGGCGTCCCGCGTTGGGGAAACTGCGACAACGGTAATACCACGAAGTTCATGAAGGCATAGACAACGATACCGTAGGCCAGACCCCACAAGATCGGTTGCGCGATGAGAAACTGCAGCCCACGGCTCGCTAGATAAAAAACGATGGTCCACACCGTAGCGATGAAGAAGTGCAGCACGAGGCCCAGTACGGCTGTCTTAGTGCCGCCCGTGTACGCGGCCGCGCCGAGTAAACCAGCTGCGACTGACTGAAAGACGCGCACCGGTACTACACCGGCACGCAACCAGGACGCGACACAGGCGCCAGTAATATCAAGCGTGCCCGCTATCAGGCCGCCCCAGAAAATCGTCTTGAAAGGATTGTTCATGCACCTCCTTCGCGGTCTAGAGGAATGCTAACTAGAGCAAAGCTTTGAATTCTTCGACCGTCAAACCGGTTTCACGAATAATGGACCTCAGCGTTCCTTTCGCTATTTCTTTGTGGTCGGGCACAGTGACTCGACGGTGAGGATACGTAGCTTGTCTCAGGATTACGTGACTTCCGCGCTGACGATCTTGTTCGTAACCAACGTTCCGTAACGCCTTAATCACCTCGCGTCCAGAGACACGGGGCAGAGTGCTCATGCTTCTACCTCAACCAACTCTTCGGTGATCGGTGGTGGCGCAGCCTCGTTATTGGCGCTCAGGCTCTCGAGGTAGAGAGCAATGGCCTCTTTGATATTATCGGTGGCTTCCGTTCTCGTTCGGCCCTGCGAAATACAGCCGGGAAGAGCAGGTACCTCAGCGACAAAAACTCCGTCTTCGTCTTGTTCGATCAACACACGGTATTTCATTCTCTCGTCTCCACGGACATCGTTGATTCGTTTGAGTAGAGTATATCTCTCTTCGCCGCTCCTTCAACAGACCTATGCCCTAACAGGCTTTACCTTGCCTTTCTCTATGTTCTCTGTGCCTCTGTGGTTCACTGTTGCTTAGTAGAATCAACCACAGAGACACATAGAAGAAGTTTCAGAGAGAAACCATTCGAGCAAAACCGCCCTAAGATTAAGCGGCGTCCGGCAGCGTGTAATCAAACTCGTAAGAATGCTTCCCGTCCGGGGCGATGATGATGTTCATGCGGCCCTCGAGGCCGGTTAGTTGATCTGTGCCGGTGTCGGGGATGACGGTGATGGTTAGATCGCCGGCGCCGCGGGTCATTGTTCCGTTGTGCTGGAGATAGAACGTGCCGCTACGCTCGTGCAGTGTGCCGGTGACTTTTTCGATCGCGACGTAGCCAGCCGAGTTTTTCACACTGCTGCTGCTCGCCATCAGCATCTCGCCTTTGCTCGTGCCAACCAGATCGCCATAAAACTCTTTATCGATCGTCATTCCGCCAACCGCCGCTTCGGCGCCCATGTCTTTCGGGTTCAGTTTTACGTCAAAGGTTCCAGTCGCTCGCTTGCTCATATCGCCTCCAAAAAAGAATCACCGAAGCAACTCAATTATCTCTCGCAACACCTGCTTCGCTTCCGGCAGCGGTCCTAACATCCAGTCGTGGACCATACGGTCATACTCACGATAATCGATCGTCACGTCTTCTGCCGCCGCACAGTCGCGCAACTTCCGACAATCAGGAAGAAAAACATCCCGCGTACCAATAAACACAGTCACCGGCGCCAGGTTTCTGAAACTTCCATACACCGGACTCACCAGATAACTCTTCGGATCCACGTTGCGCGCGTACGCCGCACCCGCATACTTCAACCCATCAACACCCAGAAACGGATCGATCTTGTCGATCATCGCGATCTCAGGATGCGAGAGCGTCGCGTCGACCCACGGCGACAACAAAACAACATTTCCCGGCTGCGGCAAACCATCTTCGCGTAAACGCTGCGCCAACGCCAGACTAATGCCGCCTCCGGACGAATCACCCATCAACGCGACATTCGCCGCGCCGGCTTCAGACGCAAGCTCTAAATACAACGGCAACAGAAACTCAAACACATCACGAACGTGATACTCAGGCGCGTGGGGATAATTTGGTGCCGTCACCGTGCAACCGAGCGCGTCCACGAGCTTCGACATGAACTCCCAGTGCTGCGAAGCAAAACTGTTAACGTACGCGCCGCCGTGTAAGTAAACGATCTGCTTGCCAGAACCATTGCCTTTCGGCGCGATGGTCCATACGAGATGCCCATCTACACTACGCTGCGAGATGCGATGCTTACGATGCAAACGCCGCGACGGCTCGGTGTAGGTCCGTTCGCCACTCTCAACACGCTGGCGCATCCGGTTCACCGTTCGTTTCATACGCAGCACGTGCAACAAAACGACGATGACCTTGCTTTGTAAACTCGGCATCCAGGGGTTACCTGTACCAGGAGACGATCGAATAGCGTTCGCCGTGCGTCACAGGCGTGATCTCGTGCGTGGTCTCAGCACGAAACGCGACGAGCATTCCCGGCTCGCCAACAACTCGAACCTTTTCAGTAGTGCGCAAATTAGTGAACAACAACGAACCGCCACAATGCGCGCCTGTCTCCGGCGAGTCAGATTCGCGACTCAGGAACAGCACGGTCGAAACGAGCCGACGCTCCGTATCGAGCCGCATCAGACCGGTGTTGCCGTCCTGATGCGCCACAAAAAAATCGCCTTCGCGATAACGCAGAAACTGCGGGTCTTCGCACTCACTCAACGCAACAGCAAAATGCTTCTCGACGCGATCCTGCAACGCCAACAAGCGGCTCACGATCGAATCAACCGTCGCCACCGAAGGACGAATACGAAGTGTTCTCCGAACGTTTTGATCTACAGCGCCTGAGGTGGTTCGTCCGTAAACTGTCGCCGCATCACTTTGTGCGGCGCTCATCTCCGCAACGATCTCTCGGCAAGTGCCCGGCTCGAGGAATTGCTTAACAGTGAACAGATGAGGCCACGCTGGTATCGCGTCTGCCATTTAATCTCCCGCCGCATTTAATTACGGGGCAGCCGAAGCGGGAAAACGCTCAGCCGCACGCGCACGCGCCCTCGCAGCCTCAGTCTCGCGATCGCGCGGCGGCGCATTGGTCACCAGCGAATCGAGCAACTCCTGCGCTGCTTCAGTCACTTTTTCAACCGCGAGATCAAACGCGGCCTCATTCGCCTTCGACGGCTTCGTGAAACCACTCAACTTGCGTACGAATTGAATTGCCGACGCGCGAATCTCCTCTTCGGTTGCCGGTGGTGCAAAGTTATGTAGCGTTTTGATATTTCGACACATGATTACTTCACTCTTTCCTAACGAGACCGGTAAAACCAGCCACACCCAACGTGATTAATGCCCAACCAAGACAGATGTGAATCCAGTAGTAGTATTGTATCCAACGTCCGGCGCCGACGCCCGTGGGCACAAAAAGTTCTTCCTGATGCAGATTGATAATCGGCAAAAAAGAATCGAGTGAATAGCCGATCGCATTAAACTGACTCTTTACATCCGGTTTCGGAGGAACGAGGTGTCCCGCCTGGTAACCCTCGTTGAAAAGAAACGCGCCCAGAATCACGAATCCTAAGGCCCACAAAAGCGTGTGGTGCGACCGGTAGCCGAAACCGATCGTGGTCTCAAGGACCCAACTCCAAATCCGTCCTGACCTGCTAAAGCCGCCCTGTTCGCGCCGCGCTCTGTGCAGATCGATCATGACCTCTCGAGCATTATCCTCGTAACCACTCTTTCTCAAGATGTCCGCAAGCTGGCGGTGTGGTTGTAAACTGAATTCGTTCGGCGCCTGGCGTTTCAGATACTCAAGATGCGACTTAAGCCACGACTTGCGCCTCTGCGTATCCAATGGAACACCCGCGATGGCGGCATAGTTAAATCCATCGAGCACCAACTTGCCCGCAACGGGCCAACTCTTTTCGTCGTCTTCAAGCTGTCCCACCTTCAGATGAGCAAGGTTCAACTGCGTGCTCGGCGTTAGTTTGACATTCTTCCACTGTAGCGTGCCGCCGATATTGACACTCTTCAAACTGAGAACATGCGCCGCTAACCCGTAAAACGTCGCCCCGTCGAAGCTGACTGAACCGGCGATATTCGTTCCAAAGAATTTCACGTGCCCGATAGTTCGAAACGGCAATCCGCCTTCCTGAACTGCGCGACAAAGAACAGCGCCTTTGATGTTACTAAACTGGCAGGACAGCGCATCGTTCTCCGGGTTGAAGAATCCTCCGCCGTTACAAACAAGGTTTGTCCCAACGGTTACGCCGTTCATATTCACCATCCCATAAGCCTGAAAGCCTTCACTGAAAAGGACGTAACCGCCCACCGTGCTGCCGTTCAAGATCAGAGCATCGCCGTGCAACTTGCCAAACTGTTGTTCAGCTTTCTTTCGTAATTCCGTGTCTGGTTCTGGTGAGCCGAATAGGCCGCCAACGCAGTCCAGGTCACTACTAATTGAAGAATTAAGAAGAATCACTGAGCCGGTAGCTTGAAAACCTCGTCGGAGAAACAAACTGCCTTTAACCACGACGCGATCGGCAATCAGGTAAGGACACGTGCAACCACCGAAGTTCATCGACCGCGACTGCGCGTCGCGCATGATCATCCCAATCGAAATGTTGGCTTGAATGCAGTCCAAACTGCTGGTTATCGTCGCGGCTGAAAGACTTACAATGCCGACCGCCTTCATTCTGGTCATGACAATCTGGCCGCCGACGTTAATCCGATCGGCCCAGAAAATCACGTTTGGTTGTAATGTGACTTTCAGCGCCGGCACGGGTGAAGACGTCGCCTCGCCAAGAATCGCGTCGACAAGTTCCAGGTCCCCACGAATCGTAGCTCCGGCCAACACGACTGGACCATGAGACCGGAAACCGAAACGAAGATGCACATTTCCCTCAACGGTGAGTCCCCACGCGAGCAAATTGCCGCACACCGTTCCGGCGAGGTCCAATTTACGTAGTCGAGCTTCCGGCAGACTAATACCTTCCGGAATCGCACACTTCACAAGGGCGAGGGAAAAGCCAAGAGTTGATCCGGTGAGATCGAGTTCTCCTATAAACCGTGCAAGTCCGACGGCTATTCGCCGCGAATCATTATGGGTGAGTGCGTCCTTGTCAGTGCACAGCCACTGAACGATCGAACTTCTAATAGTCCGCTCGTCGGGCCAGGTTGAGGCATTGTTCGGATCGTTGTCCTGTCCGTTAACTGAGCCACACTGAGCCACTGTGCCCGTCGGCACGGCTTCCAGTAACTTGAGCTCAGCGTCAGTTAATGAACCAAACTTGTTCGTGGCGAGTTGTTGTAGGGGCAACATCTCTAGGATTTATTTTTGTTTTTCTGAGCCTCACGGCTTTCAATCACGCCGGCCAGCGCCAGCACGAGCACCGTCACTACGGCAGTGATCAACGCGATACCAATCGTGCCCACGCCACACGCGATGCCGATAGCAGCGGTTAGCCACAGTCCGGCGGCAGTGGTTAATCCCTGAATGTCGCGCTCCTCACTCAGTTTGAGAATCGAACCGGCGCCGATGAATCCAATGCCCGTCACAATTCCCTGAATTACGCGCGACTGCGCATCGAAGGCCATGCCCATTCCGGCGCATGCGAGAACAAGGACCGCAGTCCCGAGACACACGAGCATGTGCGTTCGCACACCAGCCGGTTTTCCGACTTTTTCACGTTGTATGCCGACGAGTCCACCGAGTAGCACAGCCACCACCATACGGAGCAAAATCCGCTCCGCCTGAGCGCCTGAACCCAAACCCAAGGTCAACTCTTGCCACAAGGTATCCATGCAAAGTTCTCCGCGTTTTTACTTACCCAAACTGAAGAAGCCGGGATCCATCAGGTACCAGTTGATCAGTCCGGCCAGGAGGCCCAATGCAAACACCAAAAACACAATGACTTTGGCCTTCGTAGTAGACGGCTTGCCACCCATCGCCGGAAAGAACAAAAGGAAGAGACCACCGACCACGCCGAGCGGCGAAAACGCCACCATCTTCAGCGAGTAAACGCCTTCTTCCCACAACCGGTACCAGCCGTAATAGATCATTCCCGCCGAAAACAGAATCAACAGCAAAGCAATGAGGCGTTGTTTGATGTACATAAGTAAGGCCGAGCAAGCTAAAGCTTGAACTCAAAACGCGCGCTTCCGTTCTGAGTTCCAAGTCGCGTTTTGAGTTCAGCCTTTAGGCTGCTGTCTGAGCAGGGTAGTCTGCGTCAGTTCGCGATCAAAAGACAAACGGTATCAGCCGCGATCTGACCCGCTGCATGTACTCGCGATAGCCCGGCAGTTCTTCCTTCAGCATGGCTTCTTCGCCGATGCTGCGAACGGCGAGTGTCACGATCAACGCGAAACCGACTATCAGCCCCACGCCCGAACTCAGCATCATCGGTCCACCAATGAACAACAGAAGCGCGCCGGAGTACATGGGATGACGCACAACTGCGTATGGACCAGTGGAAATCACATGCTGACCGCGCTCTTTTTGCATCTTCACCACCGGCGCGGCAAATGAGTTCTCACGCAGCGCGAGAAACAAACCATACATGCCCGCTATCAGCAAGATCGTTCCGGCTGCACGGACACCTGCGGGAAATTGATGCGTCCAGCCGTAGCGTTTCGCGTCGAGCGGCATGATCGCAAACCACGCAAGAAACTCGACGAAGAACAACACGAGCAACACCTTGTCCCACGTCTTCTGTTCCTTTTGCACCGGCGAACCGTAGCGCTCGTTGAGCAACGCCGGATCGTTGAAATAGAGATAGAGGAGCGTCGCAAAGCTGCCGCCCACGAAAATTGCGGAAAAGAGCCAGCCTTCGAACCAGCGCCAGTCGCCGGCGAGTAGCAACAGTATTACGGGAAAGAATGCGAGATAGATGAACGAGTAAATAAGACGTGAAACCGGAAAAGCATCCTTTTGGTTCATAGCAACTCTGCCAATAGCGCCGCGGTTTCTCTGCACATTCGCAACGAATCGTACTTCTGTTTGACGCGCTCGCTATTCTCTGTTCCGATGCGCGAGCAAAGCTCGGGGTTCTTTGCCATGTTCATTAAAACTTCCGCGAGCGAATCTGCGTCACCAGCGGGAGCAAGAAACTGCGCGCCTCCCGAACCAACCACGTCGCGAATTCCCTTAATATCGCTGCCCGCAACCGGCAGACCCGCGGCCATGCTCTCCAACACCGCGTTTGGACAACCTTCAGAGCGCGAACTGAACACACTGACATCTACTGCACTCAGCAATCCACGCACATCTGAAACTGGACCAGCAAAGCGCACGTGATCGTCTATCTGCAACTCACTTGCAAGTGACGCCAATGATTCGTAGGCGCCGTCGTGACGGCCGGCCAAAACCAGCAACGCGGATCGTCCATTAGTTGCAAACTCGCTTACAACCTTCCGCCACGCGCACAACAACGTTGCGTGGTCCTTGTTCAAGTGCAGGTTCGCAACCATGCACGCCACGAAAGCCCGATCGTCTACTTCGAGACGCTCGCGCCACGCGCTTCGGTCCATATCGGCGGCAACAGATTCAACTCCATTCGGAATCACCGTCACCTTCTCAGCTTCGACGCCGAGTCTTTCGATCAGAAACTCCGCGCCTGCTTCGGAGTTAGCAATAAAATGCGTCGTTCGCTTTACAGCCCGATCAACCGGCCGCCAGATAAACGGCACAAGTCCCTCGTCGCGCTGATTCCAGACGCACGCACGCGCGCCGGTCCACGTCCAAACCAGACCGCAAACCAGATTGGGGCCAAACGTGTAAGGAAGAATCAGGTCAGGTTTCGCGCCGCGCAAACTGCGGCACACGCCGACAAGTGCTCGCTGTCTGCTCGACTCGCTTTCGTTAAAAGGAAAAGAAATAACACGCGTGGGGACTTTGTGTTGCGCGCAAATTTCTGCGACAGGCCCGGACTTATTGAATCCCCAAACTTCAACCTGCGCCTGTTCGTGCCCGGATAAATATTTCGCCAGAATCAGCGCCTGGCGTTCAGCGCCGCCGAGTTCAAGATTGCCCAGAACAAAGATGATCCGGCGGCCTCTCAACATCATGTCAATTCTGAAATCCCGTCTAACAAACTAGCGCACGACAAAATCGGCGAGCTGGCTTACCGTAGTTCCAGCCACGCCATCAGTGATCGTGACCTTCAAATCGTATCGTCCCGGCGCCAGCGTTTTCAGCGCGAGTTCCTCGCCAAACGGAATCCGTTGCGGGTCCGGTCCGCCGTTGTTGACCCTGCGTTGCGGCGAACTGAGTATCGCGCGCCCGTCGCGCAGCACGTGAGTCTGCACGGTCAACTGCGGATTCCCACCCGCGTCGCGTTTCGCGTTGTAAACAAAGATCCAGTAACCCATCGGCGACGTGCGTGGAAAACTGTGGTCCACACTCAACTGCACTTGCGGACTACTCGCTTTGTTGTTGCGGTCTTCGATAACCTGACCGCCCAACAACAGACTACTTAGCGTAAGCTGATTCCTGGTCAAATCGGGAATGACGATCCACTGCGTCGCACTACCA
>DATNJO010000790.1:0-7013 GCA_035603895.1 Pyrinomonadaceae bacterium | reverse complement strand
CCATCAACGGCAAAATCAACGCGATGCCAAAGATTGTGTTGACGGCGAACATCAACGCCCCAGCAACAATCATCCGCACTGCCGAGAGATCGCTGGTCGCACGCGACATCAGATCTCCGGTGCGATACGTTTGGTAAAACTCCAGCGGAAGCTTTTGCAGGTGCGCATAAAAATCGTTGGAGAGGTCAAACTCGACATCGCGAGCAGAAGTCGGTATCACGCGCCGCTGGAGGAAAACGAAGAAACAGGCCACCGACATGACGGCGATGAATGCACCGCCGTAGTAAAGCAGTTTCCCTTGCGTAATCCCGCTGGTCAGATCGTCAACCCCATAGCGCAAAACAAGTGGCCCAAGCATGCGGCCCACGTTCGCTATGAAGACGCACACGATTCCCCAAGCCAGGATGGCTTTGTACGGAGCAACGTAGCGCCACAATCTTTGCCGAGCACTCACAAGCTTGCTCTTTCGCAGCTATTAAAGAGGATAATGCGGTTGTCGTGCTCCACCGTGATCGACAGTATGTCACCCGCACGGATCGCAACCTCGGTGTCTAAACATTGCAGCGCCTGATCCCAGTGCACGGTGGTGCCGGGCTCGTTAGTGATTGAGGTTTTCTCATCAAGCTGCATGTTGAACCAGAAAGCAATGCACTGTCCGACGCCGTCACGCGTGGCGCGAACGGAAATAGTCTTTTGCTCGGGAACGATCTCGCCGTTCACAAAGTCGAAGTGAAAGACTTCGAATGGCTCTGTCAGTGGTGTGTAATCAAAGAAAGCCAGCCGCGCCGGAACGTAGTGGGCCGTCGCATAGCGATTGATGAGGCTCACGTCGAAGCCGGCCACCGTCCCGACGGAATTCAGATTGCGCAGTTGTGAACTTTCCAGGACCATCGCATACACCGTTGCAGCGCAGGGAATGATTTGCGCATCCTCGGTCAACAGGTTGGCCTTGGCGTGCGCAATGGAAGAGACGATGTCCTCGGCGAGCAAACTGCTATCTACGGTCTCAGTAACCATCAGGTTTGCTTTGCGCGTCATCTGGTTGCCGATGGTCAACGACGTCGATTTCTTGTCGAGTATCACAATGCGCTCTGCCATGCCGTTCAACTCAACTGTTTCGCGCGCCAACTCGGCGATCGCTGGAACCATTTCGCAAGTGAAAGCCTGCTTTGCTCCCGCACGCACCGCCATCATCGCTAGCAGACCCGTTCCCGAACCGATGTCGAGCACGACTGTGTCTGGTGTGACGGCGTTCCTGAGCGCTTCGTCGAAAGCTTTGTTGCGCTGGTGATCGTTGAGCATCACGAAGTGCCAGCGAGGAACGATCTGACAATAGGCCCGGTTACGGCCCAGTTGCGCCTGATGATTCTGCGGATCGAGACACAGCGCCAGATCAAAGCAATCAAGCGCATCGGCGAACTGATTGTTTGCGAGGTGTGCTTCGCCTTTGGCCAGGAAGCTGACAACCATGTCCTCGGTTCGCTTGTTATCGAGGGCTGTCGTGCTTCGCAGTGAAGAATCTATAACCGCTACTTGAAACATTTGCCTTTCAACCTCCTTCAAGTTTGATACCTTCTCGAAGAGAGGTATCCGCATCCCGTAAAAACAACGGGCATCATGGCGCTATAAATTTGTGGGGTTTAGAAGTTAGTGAGTGAGAATATGCAAAGCACTGAGATCGATCTGATAAATGTCTCCGAGTCCATTACCCGGACTTCGCAGTTTCGTCAGGAATTCCGCGTACGTGAGCGGTTTTGGTTGCGACGCTGAGACCAGGCTTCGAGTACTGGACCAGAAGAAGTATTTGCCGTCGGGAGACACCGTCGGAGAATACTCAGAACCTTTTGAATTGATCTTGTCCCCGAGATTGACGGCCCTGGTCCAGGCACCATCGCGTTGATAACTGATATAGAGATCGGAGCCGCCAAGGCCATCGGGTCGACCGGCCATAAAGATGAGATAACTCTGATCCGGCGCGATATAAGGCTCGTATTCGTCAAACTGGGTATTGATGTTCTCGCCAAGGTTTTCAGGCGTCGTGTATTTGCCATCAACTAAACGCGAGCGATAAATGTCGGTGCGTCCTTTTCCTCCCTGGCGATCCGAACCAAAATACAGCGTTCCATCTGCAGCAACAGTCGGATACCACTCGTCTCCGCTACTGTTCACCGGCGCTCCCAGGTTCCGCGGCGCACTCCAACCATTTCCATTTTTCTCCATTACCCAGATATCCAAAGACCTTTTCTCTTGTTTTCGATCCGGATCGTTGTTCGGGCGGTCGGAGATCAGGAAAAACTTCGAGCCATCGCTGGTAACAAATGGATCCGCGTCGCGGTATTGACCGGAGATGGAAAGCACTTCCGGTGTGGTCCATTTATTGTTTTTGAAATGCGTGACCATGATGGTCCAGAAGGTGAACGTCGGACTGCTTTTCAGGAAGTAGAGTGTCTTCCCGTCCGGTGTGAATGCCGGGTGAGAGTCAAAGTCGCCGGTCGAAATCACACCTTCGGCGAAGATCGCCGGTTCCGGCATTGGCTTATCCGAGGCGTACGGCGGCCGCGACGCGTCGCTGCTCGAAGCCACAACGGAAGAGCTTAGTAATATCGCAACGAATACGAACCTTTTCATGGCGAAAGCGGAAGCGCACTCAGGTCGATTTGATAAATGTCGCCAAGACTGTTGCCGGCGCTCTGCAATTTGTTTGACAGTTCTGCGTACGTGAGTTGCTTAACCTGCTGGTCCTCGAACCCGTAGCCTCTGGTGCTGGTCCAGAAAAAATGTTTTCCGTCGGGTGAAATTCTCGGTGCAGAGTCGACACCGCTCGAATTGATCTTGTCGCCGAGATTGACAGGCTTGGACCACGCACCGTCAGTTCGCTTACTAAGATAAAGATCTACGCTGCCAAGACTGTCGCTTCGTCCCGCCGTGGCAAGAATCAAAACCCGTTCGTCAGGACTAATGAACACCTGGATTTCCGGACCCGGTGAATTGATTGCGTCGCCAAGGTTCTCCGGAGCGCTGTAATTGCCGCCGGCTGGTTTTGCACGGTAGAGATCGACTGACCCTTTTCCGCCCGCACGGCTGGAACTGAAATAAAGCGTTCCATCTGTGGTAACCGATGGCGACGTCTCCTGAGTTTCACTGTTGATGGGCGCGTCGAGATGACGCGGCTCGCTCCAACCTGTGTTCGTCTTTTCCACGACCCAAAGATCGAAATCGGCTTTCGGAGTCGTGCCCTCGACCGGACGGCGCGAAGCAAAAAAGAGCTTCTTACCGTCTGGTGAAACGAACGGATCGGTATCGCTGTATTGTCCGGAAAACGAAGCGACTTCCGGCGTACTCCATTTACCCTTCGCTAATCGCGAGACCACTATGACACGAAAACTGAGGTCAGGCATCGACTTTACAAAATAAGCAGTCTTGCCGTCGGGCTCGAAAGTAATGCTCGATTCATAATCGCGTGTGGAGATGACGCCGGCGCCGAAAATAACCGGATCGCTCTGCGTCGCCGGATTCAGAAACCAGCATCCAGTCGCCAGCAGCAGAAGTGCAGCAGCATACAGCATGGCGTCATTGTATATCCGTCAGGTCATAAATGTGATACCGGC
The DNA here is from genome assembly GCA_035603895.1 of Pyrinomonadaceae bacterium. GTDB lineage: Bacteria > Acidobacteriota > Blastocatellia > Pyrinomonadales > Pyrinomonadaceae > PSRF01. The sequence goes on along the minus strand of DATNJO010000790.1, from coordinate 3,405 downwards.
ATTCTTCGGAAACGACGGCAATACCGTGCAAACGTTGGCGCGTCACGATCATCGCGTCGCCGGGATCGAGCCGCACGGACTGATCCGGGCCAATAACCAAATCGAGCGTGCCGGATTCGACGGCGTAGAGTTTGTCTCCGTCGAACACTTGCGTAACCAGCGACTGACCGCGATTTTCAACGTGAGTCGTCTTGGGCAACGTCTCTTCAAGCGTCTGCTGCTTGAAACTTTTTACGGCGTCTGAGAAGGCGACCTGTGCCTTGAAGTCGTCATCCGCGATCGCCGTTAACAGTTGTAACTCCTCCAGGCCGCGCACGATGTCGGGAATCACACCATCGCCATGCCTCGCGATCGCCGGCGCCACCACGTGATCGAAGGCCATCCGCCCGTGATGCGCATCAATGTGGAAATGCTCGTCGAAATAGTAAGTATCGACTTTCTTGCCGAAAACGTTCCGCAGCATTTTCGAGATCTCGCGGCAGCTATGCGAAAACATCGTCTCGGCCCAGGCGATGGCTCCAAGCGCGCGAAAGTACTTGCTGTGGTCTCGTGAGACATAGTGGTAGTAGTTATTGATCGCCAGCGACGAAGGAAGATAGAAATGCCAGTATGCGTGTACGTCCGACATCAACCCGCACGTCGACAGCGTGTTCTCGTAAAGCGTGCTGTGCTTCGCGGGATGAACGCCGTATCCATAGTCGTCGATAACGATCTTGAAAAACTCCGATTGTATTTCGCCGTACTTACCGAGAATGTTGCGCGACGACGCTGACGCCTCTGAAAGAAAATCACCCGCCATCTGAATCAACAACGTCCGGCACGCGCGTTCCGGATCGGCTGAACTGAGAACAACGTTACAGATTTCGAGTTCGGATTGTTCGTGCGTATCAACGATCGATTGCAAGTAAGACTTCAACGCCTCAATCGACCATTTGCCGGTTATGTTGATCTCGTCTTTCAGGAAACTAAAAACGTGAGCTTCGAGTGTTGGGCGAATCAGTTCGCCAAGCAGTTTGTTATCGTTGGAATAATAGCTGTCAAAGTCGTTTCTCTTGGCGGCGAAATTGTTCTCCGGCAGAAAGATCAGATCTGTTTCGTAGGCGTTCAGCAACATCCGGTGAGCGGCGAGCGCGCTTGTGCCGAGAATTTCCGATCTGTCGAGAGGTTTGCTGAAATCGAGTTGCTGCACCGCCTTTGAATTTACTGGCCGGCGATATGGATTATCGCGAATGATCCACTCCGGTGTGTTGTCAAAGAGCGGGCTTGCAGCAAACAGATCGATCAGCTCTTTTGTTGCCTCTCGCTGCAATACGTTCATGTTTACCATCTCCACTTCAATCTGCGTACTCTGTGGCTGACAACTCGATGCAGGACCTCAGGCCCTCAGCCATGACTTGCACCGAAGGCTCCCTCAACATCGTGTAGTGATCGCCGGGAACAACGTGGACCTCGACTCCATCGGCCGCGAGGTTTCGCCAATCCTCTGCCGGGTCGACATCTCCAATCTGCTCGCTCGCACGAAAGAAAGTGATGCGTCCCGGATAGAGTTGTGGCTTGTAGCTCAGCATCGCACGCACATTTGCACGAAAGACTTCGAAGAGCCGGCCAAGCTGCTTGAGATTCAGATCAGGCGGTGCACAACCTTTGCGAACAACCTCTTGCAGAAGCGATGTCAGGCGTTCTTCGAACGTAGTTGATGATTGTTCCAGTTGCAGATCGTACAGACCGCTGATGTCCGAAATGAATTGGACCAACAGCGCGTCGTCATCGATCTCAACTGACTGTCCAAATGTGCGTGGAACATAACTATCGAACAGCGCGAGCAAAGAGATCTCATGGCCCTGCCGGTGTAGCTGCTGCGCCATTTCAAATGCCACCAGTCCGCCCAACGACCAGCCGCCAAGCAGATAAGGTCCTTCGCTCTGCACTTTTTGCAACTCTTCGACGTAGCGCGCAGCCATCGACTCGACTCGCGTGAGTGGTTCGTGTGCAACGCCGTCAAGACCGGGTGTTTGGATTCCGTAGAAAGGTTGTTCGACGCCGAGATAGCGCGACAGCGCGCAATAGCAGATGATGCTACCGCCGGACGGATGAACGCAGAAGAACGGCGGCTTCCGGCCGTGTGGTTGAATCGCGATCAGAGGTGAAACAGTTTGCGGTTCGAGTTCCTGCCGCAAGTATGTCGCGAGATCCTGAATGTTCTGCTTTTGAAGAATCAGTGCCAGCGGAAGCTCTCGCCCGAGTTGGCGAGATAGTTGGGCCATCATGCGAACCGCAAGGAGTGAGTGACCGCCACGCTCGAAGAAGTTGTCGGTGATGCTGACAGGCTGGACATTAAGGACAGCTTCCCACAATTGCGCGATTCGCAGTTCCAACGCATCGCGTGGCGCCACAAACGATCCGCGATGTTCGTCTCCGTTTTTGGCGAGGGCCAGCAGTGCTTGCCGGTTGATCTTTCCGTTCGGAGTTAGAGGGATTTCGTCGAGGAGTACAAACGCCGACGGAATCATGTACTCGGGCAGCTTCTCTCGCAGGTCGTGGCGTAAAGCTTCGCTGGTTAACTTCGTCTCCGGGTCGGCGACGATACAGGCAATCAATCGCTTGTCTTCGTTGGTTTCTTCGCGTGCAATCACCACGACGTCGCGAACTGCGGTATGTTGTTTTAGTCGGGCTTCGATCTCACCCGGTTCGATGCGGAAACCACGAATCTTCACCTGCTGATCAATGCGGCCGAGGTAGTCGATGTTCCCGTCTGCTTGATATCGAGCTAAGTCGCCCGTGCGGTACAAGCGCGTTCCACTCCGCCCACTTAATCCATCAGGAACAAACCGTTCTGCCGTCAACTCCGCTCGCTGCAAGTAGCCGCGCGCCAATCCTTCGCCGCCCAGCCACAACTCCCCGGCTACACCGGGCGGCACTTCCAAACCATGCTCGTCAACCACGTACGCGTACGTGTTGGCGATCGGACGACCTATCAACACGGGTTCACTACCGTTCATCACCGCAAAGGTGGAATAAGTCGTGTCCTCGGAAGGTCCGTAAAGATTTATCACTCGCTCGACCGTCTTCTGCTCGTATAGCTGGTCCACCAGTGAGCGCCGCAGCGCTTCACCTGCCAGATTCACTGTTTGCACACTTGCCGGCACCGCTTCCAATCGCAGCAACTCACTCATCACCGACGGCACCGTGTTGATTAACCGTACCTCTTCTTTTGGCGCCAGATTCGGCAACGCCAGCGCGTTCTCTGCCAGTATCACTTGCCCGCCCCAACTCAACGGCACGAACAACTCAAACACTGACAGATCGAAACAGATCGAAGTCGAAGCCAGCACGCCCTGCAACTCTTCCGCGCTGTAAGTCTCCCTGGCCCAATGCACCAAAGTCGCCGCACTGTGATGTTCGATA